>DASXVR010000089.1:0-4966 GCA_036504175.1 Actinotalea sp.
GACGTCGACATGGTCAGCGGCGCGTACGCCGCCCACCTGGCCGACCTCGTCCGCGACGGGACTGTCGGGATTGCGGTCGTCGACGACGCCGTACGCCGGGTGCTGGAGACCAAGCTGCGGCTGGGCCTCTTCGAGCAGCCCTTGACCGACCCGGATCGCGCCGCGGCCGTCCAGCTCACCCGTGAGCACCGGTCCCTGGCCCGCCGGGCCGCCGCCGAGGCCGTCGTCCTGCTCCGCAACGACGCCACCCTCCCCCTCCGGTTCGGGACGCCACCGGTCCTCGCGGGCGGCCACGTCCACCTGACCGGCCCTTTCGCGACCGCGCGCGGCGAGCTGTTCGGCACCTGGACCCTGGACGGCCACCCCGACGACGTCGTGTCGGTGGCCGACGCGCTGATGGAGCGACTGGCGCCGGCGGGTGTGGCCGTGACCGTCGACGACGCCCGGTTCGTCGACGAGACGCTCGTCGAGGCGCGCGCCGCGGACCTGGTCATCGCCTGCGTCGGCGAGCACCCGCTGCGCAGCGGGGAGGCGAACTCGGTGACCTCGCTCGGCCTGCCTCCCGGGCAGCTCGAGCTGCTCGAGGCGCTGGCCCGGGTGAGCGCGCGGCTCGTCGTCGTCGTCGTGAGCGGCCGTCCGCTCGCGCTCGAGGGCCTCGACCACCTGGGTGCGGCGCTGCTCCTCGTGTTCCACCCGGGGGTCGAGGGCGGCCACGGGATCGTGGACGTGCTGGTGGGCGACGTGCCCGCGAGCGGGCGCCTGCCCGCGGCGCTGCCCCGCTCCACCGGCCAGACCCCCGTCCGCCACGACCACCTGCCCACCGGTCGCCCGCTGGACCCCGACGGCCCGGTCGGCCGCTACCGCGACGAGCGCGACACCCCGCGCTACCCCTTCGGCTTCGGCCTCGGCTACTCGACGGTGTCCTACGGGCCGGTGGAGCTCTCGTCGTCCACCGTCGCCGCGGACGGCAGCGTGACCGCGGGCGCCGTCGTGACCAACACGGGCGGCCACCCGGTGCTGGAAACCGTGCAGCTGTACGTGCGCGACGTCGTCGCAGCGGTGTCCCGGCCGGTCAGCGAGCTGCGCGGGGCCCGCCGCGTCCACCTCGCACCCGGGGCGCAGGAGAGGGTCGAGTTCGCGATCGACGGCGCCCTCCTCGGCTATCGCGACGCCCAGGGCCACCCGCGTCAGGAGCCCGGCGCCTTCCTCATCCGGATCGCTCCGGACTCCGACAGCGGCGACCCCGCGCGACTGGAGCTCCTCGCCGCGAGCGACGACGACCATCACGGACCGACCGCACGCACGGGCCACGCCGTGCCCTCATCGCCGAAGGGAGGACGTCGCAGCGCCGCGGCCACCGAGGTCGCGCTCGATCGATGAAGCTCGAGGAAGGACTGTCATGCCACGGACGATCAGCAGGCGACGCGCCACAGCCGTCGCCGTGCTCGCCGTCACGGGACTGCTGGCTGCCGGGACCACCACCGCCAGCGGCACGACTCGCGACGACCGAGCGACCCTCATGGAGTACGCCAGGGACACCTGGGCCTCCTTCGACGCCATGACGAACCCCGCCACGGGGCTCCCGGCGGACAACATCGAGGGCAACCTCGACCCGACGACCAGCAGCTCCTACACGTCGCCGACCAACATCGGCGCCTACCTGTGGAGCACGGTCGTCGCCCGGGACCTGTCGATCATCACCCGCGACGACGCGCTCGCCCGGCTCCGCACGACCCTGACGACGCTGGCCTCGCTCGACCGGCACGACCCGTCGGGCCAGTTCTACAACTGGTACGACCCGGCCACCGGCGCCAAGCTCACCACCTGGCCGGCTGACGGCTCGCGCGTCTACCCGTTCCTGTCCACCGTGGACAACGCCTGGCTCGCGACGGCGCTCGTCCTGGTCGGCAACGCCGAGCCGCGCGTGAAGGCGGCCGCCGAGGCGATCCGCTCGACGATGGACTTCGGCTTCTACTACGACCCGGTCGAGAAGCAGATGCGCGGTGGCTTCTGGGACGAGCAGCCCGCTGACGGCGCAGCCGTGGTGGGCAACTACCGCGGCGTGGGGCCGGACGTCTGGTACACCGGCCACCACTACGGAACCCTCAACACCGAGCCCCGCATGGCGAGCTACCTCGCGATCGCGTGGGGCCAGGTGCCGGCCGAGCACTACTTCCACCTGTTCCGGACGTTCCCGGACGCCTGTGACTGGAGCTGGCCCGAGCAGCGGCCCGTCGGCACGACGCGCACCTACCTCGGCGTTCCCGTGTACGAGGGCGCCTACCGGTACCGCGGCATGCAGATGGTGCCCAGCTGGGGCGGCAGCATGTTCGAGGCGCTGATGGTCGGGCTGTTCGTGCCCGAGGCGCAGTGGGGTCCGACGAGCTGGGGGGTCAACCACCCGCTCTACGTCCGCGCGCAGATCGAGCACGGCATGCAGGAGGCCGGTTACGGCTACTGGGGCTTCTCACCGGCGAGCGACCCGGCGGGCGGCTACCGCGAGTACGGCGTGGACCAGATCGGGATGGAGCCCAACGGCTACACCTCCGACGAGGAGCGCACCACCGTCGACCCCGGTTGGGACGACCCGACCTGCCCGCGCGCCGCGAGCATCCCGGCGTCCTTCGGTGACGGTGTGGTCACTCCGCACGCGTCGTTCCTGGCTCTGCCGTACGCCAAGTCGGCGGCGCTGGACAACCTCGCCCGGATCCGCACCAACCTCGACGGCTACGGACCCGGCGGCTTCTACGACTCCGTCGCCGTCCGCAGCGGCATGGTGGCCCAGCGCTACCTGTCGCTCGACCAGGGCATGATCATGGCCGCCATCGGCAACGAGCTGCGGAACAACGCAGTCCAGCGGTACGCCGACCGTGGTCCGATCACGGAGGCGATCAAGCCGCTGCTCGCACTGGAGACCTTCAGCTCGAGCGGCTGAGAGCAGCTGCGGTCACCGGCCGTCCTGGTGGCTGAAGCCCGCCGGGTGGTCTCCGCAGCTCGCGGGGACCACCCGGGGGGACTCATGACCGTCCGTCGTGCTCACGCCAAGGCGGGAGCCGAGCCCTCGGGAGTGCCGTCCAGAGCACCCGTCGCCGGGGCCAGCGCGTCGGTCGCGACGTCCTGGAAAGGCTCGGCGTCCATGCCGGCGCGCCACGGCACCGACGGCGGTCCCCAGGTTCGCAGAGCGCCCGTCAGGGTCGCCGCCAGGCCGGTGATCGCCCCACTGGCGTCGCCGCCGCCGACGAGCACGTCCGGCACGATCTTGATGTGCCCCTCGGCGACCGCACCGGCCACCGCGACGGCCGCCGTCGCGGACTGCCCCAGGGCTCGGACCTGGGCGTCGTAGCCCGCGGCCTTCGCGAGTCCGAGTGCCTCGATCGCCTTGGCCTCGGCCAGACCGATCGCCCGGCGCTTGTCGGCCTCCGCCTGACCGGTCAGTCGGACGAACGCCGCTTCGCCTTCGGCCGCAGCGCTCCTGGCCGCCGCACCGGCCTTCTGGATGTCGACGTTGACGTTCGCCTTGGCCAGGTCCTTCTGCATGTCGGCCGTGCCCCGCACCCGCTCGAGGTCGACCCGGACCGCCTGGGCACGCTGCTGCTCCTCGAACGTCACGCGCTCCTGGTTCGCGATCTCGCGCTCCGTCAGGACGGCCACCAGCTCGGGCGGGAAGATCACGTCCTGGACGTACACGCCACGGGTCTCGACCTCGTACTTCATCAGGTACCCGGTGATGTACTCCTGCGCCCGCGCCTGGACCACGTCGCGGGTCTCGATGAACTGCACGGCCGGCAGCTCCTGGAGCGCATTGCGGAAGTAGTTGCCGACCGCCGACTGCAGGACCTCGTTGACCAGGTTCTGCATGGTGCCGACCATCGAGATCACCTTCGGCGCCCGGGAGTCGGGAACGTGGATCTGCACCTGCAGATCTATCCCGAAGACGAAGCCCTCACGGGACTTCCCGTCGATCGGGCTCAGCGCCGCATCCAGGTTGTGGGCTGCCGACGTCTCGTTGGCCCAGTTCAGCGTGAGGATCGAGGTCGGCACGATCTCGGCCGCGTACAGCCGCGGGTTGATCGCGTACTTACCCGTCCGCAGCGGCTCGTTCCAGATGCCACGGTGACCGGGCCGCACGATCGAGCCGAACTTGAAGTCCTCGCCCGAGGTGTCGACGGTCGGTAGTCCGACATACGCCTTGACCACGGCGACCTCACCCTGGCGCACGACGAGCATCGGCACGAGCTCGACGCTCACCAGGAACGGGTTGAGCAGGTACGAGCCGTACATCAGCGGGTCGTGCTGGAGGCCGATCCGCCCGCCGTGGTCGAGGAAGGCCTGGTAGTCCTGGTAGTTGTTGTGCAGCCCGTTCTTGCTCGACAGGATCGCCTCGATCTTCTCGGCGTCCGACCCGTCGTGCGCCTCGAGGTCGGAGATGTCCTGGAACCCGCCGAGCCGGCTGGCGATGTCGCCGCCATCCGGTGCGTAGCCCTCGAGGGTCGTCACCACGGCGACGACGTCCTGGTCCGCCTGGGGCTGGACGAAGGTCACCCGCAGCTGGTGGGCAGCCAGGCCGAAGCTGTCGGGCGCAGGCGCTCCGTGGCGCGGGCCGCCGGACATCGGCACGCCGTAGACCCTGCTGGCGGTGAGCACGAGGAAGGCCAAGGGGTGCAGCGGCAGGAGCGAGCCCGGAGGCAGCACAGGGCGCTGGACACCCTTCTGGCCGCCCTCGGCGAGGAAGGTGTCGAGGTCGGTGAAGTTGGCGAAGACCTCCTTGTAGTGCGCGCTCTTCGCACCGATCGGGAGCGGCGCACCGAGCTGGGAGATCACGACACCGATCTCGCCGGGCGACACCCGGACCCAGGGGTGCTTGGTCACCGAGTAGACGGGCCAGAACTTGAAGCGGAGACCCGGCATGAGCAGGCGGCCCTGGTAGCCCGCCTCGCCATGGAAGGCGATCGGCTGATCGCCGGTC
>DASXVR010000090.1:0-7182 GCA_036504175.1 Actinotalea sp.
TGCACGACGCGGTCGCGGCCCGCCTGGGCTGAGCACCGTTCCTATGCTGTCCCGATGAGGCTGGAGTTCGCCGGTGAGGTCTGGTTCTGGCACGGGCCGGCACCGTTCCACTTCGTCACCGTGCCCGCCGCGGAGAGCGCCGAGCTCCGGGCGGCGTCCGCCCTGGTCACCTACGGCTGGGGCATGATCCCCGTCGAGGCGCGGATCGGGAAGACCCGGTGGACGACCTCGCTCTTCCCCAAGGACGGCGGTTACGTCCTGCCGGTCAAGGACCGGGTGCGCACGGCCGAGGACGTGGCCCTGGGCGACACCGTCACGGTGCGCCTCACGGTCGAGGTCTGACGCCCGGGACCATCACGGCACGGACGGTCCAGCGGGCGGGGTCACCCGGTCGGTCCCACGGTCGGCCGCCCGGTCAGCCGCTCGGCCTGCCGCTCGGTCTGTCCCACGGTCGGCCGCCCGGTCCGCCGAACGGTCGGGCGCACGGGCCGCAGCCCGGTCGGTCGCCTGCACGGTGGCCGCGCGCTCGGCGGCGATCCGGCGGCGCAGCTGGCCGATGCGCAGGCTGCCGATCACGAGCGCGATGCCGCCCACACCCACCCCTGCGATCAGCAGGGTGAGCGCCAGGGGCGCCGTGCCGCTCATGCCGAGGAACGTCACCTCGACGGGGTCGGTGTTCTGCAGCATGAAGATGATGAGCGCTGCGCAGACGAGCGCCCCGATGCAGATGCCCACCCAGGCGGTGCCCGTCCGGGTACCTCGTCGTGCGCGACGGCGGGGCTGCGGCTCGGTCGATCGTCGCGGTTCAGCTCGCGTCCCGGGCATGACGCCCTCCCTGCTCAGCGCCGGGTGGGACGGCCGCCGGAGCGGCGGTGGTCCATCCCGGGCCTCCTCTCACCTTACGGCGCGGACCACCTCGGCGAAGAGCCGCTCGTACTCGTCGACCATGCGCTCGGAGGAGAACCGCGCGACCGCGTCCGCGCGGCACGCAGCCCGGTCCAGCCCCGCGCATCGGGCCACCGCGAGCACGGCACCGTCGACCAGGGGGGAGTCGTCGGTGACGGGCACGAGGAAGCCTGAGACCCCGTCGCGGATGATCTCGGGCATGGACCCGCGCGCGACGGCCACCACCGGCGTGCCGGTCACCAGCGACTCGACGACGGAGAGCCCGAAAGGCTCGTCGAAGCTGATCAGGTGCAGGAGTGCCACGGCGCCGCCGAGGAGCCTGTCCCGCTCGGCTGGCCCGACCGCCCCGACGTACCGGACGGCGTCGCCGTCGACGTGGGGCTCGACCTCGCGTCGGAAGTAGTCGGCGTCCTGGACGATCCCCGCGATCACCAGCGGCAGCCCGGCCCGCCGGGCGACCTCGATGGCGCGGGCCGTGCCCTTGTCGGGGTGGATCCGGCCGAGGAAGAGAAGGTAACCGCCGTCGCCCGCACCGAGCGCGAACCTGTCGACCTCGATGCCGTGGTGGATGGTCGCCGCGTAGGTCAGGTCGGGGTGGCGGTCGGCGTCGCTGATGGACACGTAGTGGCCGATGTCGTCGTAGGCGCGGAAGACGGGGACGATCGCCTCCGAGGAGAACCCGTGGATGGTCGTGACCACCGGGGTGCCCACCAGCCGGCTGAAGGCCAGCGGCAGGAAGTCGAACTGGTTGCTGATCACGTCGAAGTCCGCGGCGCGCTCGAAGACGGCAGCGATGTGGAGGGCCTCGAACACCTTGGCGTCCAGGGACGGGTCCTCCTCGTAGCCCGCCGGAGCCTCCGCGTGCAGGCGTCCGGAGGTCTGCGAGTCGGCCGTCGCGAACAGCGTGACGTCGTGGCCGCGGGCCACCAGACCCTCGGCGATGGTGGAGGCGACCTGCTCCCACGGCCCGTAGGAGCGGGGTGGGGTGCGGTGAGCGATGGACGCGAGCACGGCGACCCTGATGGTGACCTCCTGGTCTCGTCGCCACCCTACCGGGCACCCTTCGGCGAGCCCTGTCGTGATGCCACTGTTACCCTGGAGGTCAATCCATGACGTGGCGGTGGGCAATGGTCCGGCCACGGGGCGCGGCCGATCGATCGGGCGCCCACGGGACGCGGCCCCTTCTTCTCACCGCGAACGGCGGCACTCTCGCTGCGAGCAGGCACGGTGAAATGAGGCCTCTATGGCTATCCGTCTTGGTTTCCTCTCGACCTACACCCCGACCCAGTGCGGGATCGCGACCTTCTCGGAGGCGCTGATCTCCCACCTGCGCCGAGCCGGCGCCCACGTCGGTCTCGTCCGTTGCGTCGACGAGCCCCAGGAGCTGAGCCGGCCCGTGGTGCACCAGTGGGTGACCACCCGCCCTCAGGACGCCAGGGAGGTCGCCGCGGTGCTCGACGGGTACGACGTGGCGGTCCTCCAGCACGAGTACGGGATCTTCGGCGGACCTGACGGGCAGGACGTCCTGGCGGTCGTCGGCCGGCTCACGGTGCCCCTGATCACGGTCCTGCACACGGTGCTGACCGAGCCCAGCCCCAACCAGCGCCGTGTCATGGCCGGCCTGGTCGAGGCCTCCGCCGCGCTCGTGACGATGACCGAGACAGCCCGGGACCGCCTGATCGCCGGCTGGGGCGTGGACCCTTCACGCGTCTCCGTCATCTCGCACGGGGCCGTCGACAACCGAGCGGACGCGCCGTCCCAGCTGTCGGCTGCTCCCCGCCCGCGCACGGTCCTGACCTGGGGCCTGCTGTCCGAGGGCAAGGGCATCGAGTGGGCGCTGCTGGCCATGGGCGCCCTGCGCGACCGCATCCCTCTCCCGATGTACTCGATCGTCGGGCAGACCCACCCGCGGGTCCGCGAACGCACCGGGGAGGCGTACCGCGAGAGCCTGATGTCGCTCACCCAGGAGCTCGGGCTGGCCGAGTCGGTGCGTTTCGACAGCCGGTACCTCTCCGGCACCGACCTGCGCGCCGTGGTGCGTGACGCCGACATCGTGCTGCTGCCGTACGACTCTCGCGAGCAGGTCACCTCCGGTGTCCTGACCGAGGCCGTCGCCGCCGGGAAGCCGGTCATCTCCACGAGCTTCCCGCACGCGGTCGAGCTGCTGTCCGACGGCGCGGGGCTGCTCGTGCCCAGGCGTGACCCGGGGGCGATCGCCGATGCGCTCGAGCGGATCCTCACCGACGACGAGCTGGCCGACGGCATGGCCGGTCGTTCGTTCGCGCTCGCCGAGTCACTGCTGTGGCCGGCCGTGGCGGAACGCTACGTCGACCTCGCGTCCTCGGTCCGCTCCACGGCGCTGCGGAGGGCCGTCTGATGGACCGACAGCTGCGGTTCGGGCACCTGGCGCACCTGACCACCTCCTCGGGCCTGTTCGAGCACGCCCTGCGCACCGAGCCCAGGGTGGAGCACGGGATGTGCGTCGACGACGTCGCCCGTGCGCTCGTCGTCACCTCACGGACCCTCGACCACACCCGGGCCCTCATGACGATGACGTCGACCTACCTGGCGTTCCTGCGCGATGCGCAGCGCGCCGGCGGCCTCATGCACAACAGGCGCACGGCCGTCGGTGCGTGGGTGGACATGCCCTCCGCCGCCGACCACTGGGGGCGGGCGCTGTGGGCGTTCGGCACGGCTGCCGCGCGCTGCCCGGACCCCCTCCTGGCAGCCGAGGCCCTCCGGGGGGCCGAGCTCGCCATGGTTGCCCGGTCCGTGCATCCGCGCGCCTGCGCCTATGCGGCGCTCGGCGCCGCCCAGGTGCTCCTCGTCGCCCCCGAGCACCAGGAGGCCCGCAAGCTCCTGGGCGACGTCGGCGACACCCTGCGCCTGGCGCGGCACGAGCGCTCCTGGCCGTGGCCCTACGGACGGCTCACGTACGGCAACGCGGTGATCCCGGAGGCGATGATCGCCATCGGCGAGGCGCTCGGCGACGCCGGTCTGCGTCATGACGGTCTGGCGCTCCTGGACTGGCTGGTCGAGGAGCAGACGGTCGACGAGCACCTCTCCGTGGTCCCCGCCGGCGGTCGCTCCCCCGGTGACCCCCGCCCCGCCTTCGACCAGCAGCCGATCGAGGTGGCCGCGCTGGCCGAGGCCTGCCGCACCGCGTTCAACGCGACGGGCGACGAGCGGTGGGCGGTCGTGCTCGACAGGTGCATCGCCTGGTTCGAGGGGGTCAACGACAGCCGCCTGCCCATGCGCGACGCCGCGACCGGGGCCGGCTACGACGGCCTCGAGGACGGGTCCGTCAACCAGAACCAAGGTGCGGAGTCGACCCTCGCCTGGCTCGAGACCCTTCAGGCGGCCCTGATCGACTCCCCCGTGGCAGCACGGTGACGGCGACCGGACGCGCGGTCGCACCCGAGGAAGCCACCGTGCAGCAGGGCCCCGCCTGGGTGCGCCGGACGGACCACGTCCTACGTCCTGACCCGACGCGCGTCGCAGCGAGGCTGTTCCTGCCCGGTCAGGAGATCGCCGCGGGCGAGTCCCGGTCGACGACGGTGATGAACCGCGTGCTCGGCCTCTCCGACGACGAGATCCGGGCCGAGCTCGACGCGCTGATGGCTGCGTTCAGCCACCGGCACCGCGACCTCGAGGTCATCTGGCGCGACCACTTCGCGCTCATGGAGCACCGACGCTCGGGCTTCGCGCCGCTCTCCCCGGAGCGGGAGCTGCTGGTCGGTGCGTACTTCACGCAGGAGTTCACCCTGGAGGGGTCGGCGCTCTGCAACCCCTCGATGGTGGTGCACCCGGACCAGACGGACCTCCCGAGCGGCACGACGCGCTTCCTGATGACGCTCCGCGCGATCGGCGAGGGTCACGTCTCGAGCCTGGAGCTGCGCACCGGCACCATCGACGCCGACGACACCATCGTCATGGACCCCCCGCCCGAGGTCGCGGTGCTGGCCTCGCGCACCCCCACGATCTACGTGAAGACGGGTTTCGAGCACCACCTGGCCGACCTCGGCGGCGACCACATGAACTCCGACTTCGTACTCGACTGCCTCCCACCGACCTTCGGCCGTGAGGACCTCGACAACGCCCTCGACCTGCTGCGGGCCCAGCGCCTCACCCGCGGCGCGGCCCTGCGGACGATCGAGCGGTTCGGCACCATCGCCGCCTGCACGTACTCCGTTGCCTTCCCGGCCGACTCGTCGATCCAGGAGCGGGTGCTCACACCGCACGCCCCGGCGGAGAGCCACGGCATCGAGGACGTCCGCATGCTGCGGATGGACACGGCCGAGGACGGCACCGAGTACGTCGCCACCTACACGGCCTACGACGGGCGTGCCATCTCGATGCAGCTGCTGCGCACGCACGACTTCAGGTCGGTGTCCGCCACGCATCTGACCGGACCGGGAGCCCGCGACAAGGGGCTGGCCCTGTTCCCGCGGCAGGTGGGCGGGCGCTACCTCGCCCTCTCCCGAGCCGACCGGGAGAGCAACGCCTTGGCCACCTCGACCGATCTGCTGCACTGGGAGGAGCCGGTCGTCATCCAGGCGGCCGAACAGCCCTGGGAGCTCGTGCAGGTCGGCAACTGCGGGCCGCCGATCGAGACCGAGCACGGCTGGCTGGTGCTGACCCATGGGGTCGGTGCGATGCGCACCTACGGCCTCGGCGCGATCCTGCTCGACCTGGACGACCCGACGATCGTCCTCGGGCGGCTCCGTCGCCCCTTCCTCACCGCCACCGAGGACGAGCGCTCGGGCTACGTGCCGAACGTCGTGTACTCCTGCGGCGCGATGCTGCACGGGCGGACCCTCGTCCTGCCCTACGGCTGCAGCGACTCGGCCACGCGATTCGCCCTCCTCGACCTCGACGCCCTGCTCGCCGAGCTCGGCGCCTCCTTCGCACGGCCGACATCGTGACCGCTCGGGTGGAGCTCTCCGTCGCATCCGTGCAGGTCAAGCCGTGGGGGCAGGAGACGATCTTCGCCGCGGGCGAGGACGGCTACGTCGGCAAGCTGATCGCGGTGACCGCCGGGGACGCCCTGAGCCTGCAGTACCACGACGAGAAGGACGAGACCATCAGCATCGTCTCGGGCGAGGCGCGGCTCGACCACGGCCCGTCCGCCGACCTGCTCGAGTCCTGCGTCATGCGACCGGGCGACACGGCGCACATCCCGCCGACGGTGGTGCACCGCATCACCGCGGTGAGCGACCTGGTGTTCGCCGAGGCGTCGACGGCGCCGGCGGGGTGGCGCGAGGACGTCGTCCGGCTGTCCGACAGGTACGGCCGCTCGGGCTCGTCGAACCCCTGAGGACGGGCTCGCTCACGCGTGCCGGCAAGCCGGATCCGCCGGCCGCTGTGACCGGCTCAGCGCGCTGCGGCGACCTCGCGGACGACGGCCACGATGCGGCCCACGTTCAGGGTCCAGCCGACACCGAAGACCCGGGGGTTGACCAGGTGGTCGCTCTCGGGGTTCCACATCCGCTCCCGGAAGCGGGCGACGGTCGGCAGCCGGAAGTCGTAGGGGACCAGCCCGACGAGCGAGCCGTTCCACGTCCGGTCCTCGGCCGGGGTGCGCAGCTCCTTGACGACGGCTGCCACGCCCAGTCCCATCCCGACGAGCCCGATCAGACGCCGCACGCCGGATCGCTGGTGCACCTTGCGCCGACGGGCCCCGTGCTCGTGGCCGTGCTCGTGGCCGTGCTCGTGCCCGTGCTCGTGCCCCGGATGCGCGTGCCGCATGCGCCCGTGGCCGCAGCACTCCTGCTCGTGCTCGTCCGTGTCGGGCGCGCGCCGCTTCCGCTCGTGCCCAGGGTGGGAACCCATCTCGACCTCCAGCCGACGGTGATCCCTTCATGATCCACCCGGCACCCACGCGGTGCCAGGGCGCCTGCGCCTAGCGTCGCGCTCTGCCCTTGGGCTGCTTCGGGGGCAGCGTCTCGACATACGCTCGCGCCCGGTCGACCCACTCCCTGGCGAGCGCGGGCTCATCCCGCCACGCCGGCGGCACGCTGACGTACCCACCCATCGGGCGCTCGGCGGGCCCGAACGGGCCGGAGCCCTCGAGGGCGAGGACCTCGGCGCGCCCGGCGTCGTCGAGGCGCAGGCCGACCGCAGAGCCGAACAGGCCGGCGAACATGGCGCCGTCGACGAACGCCCCCAGGTTGCCGAACATCGGCTTGACCCGGACGCGGTCGTCCTCGTCGATCAGCGAGCGGAAGAAGAGCTTGTCGTCGTCGGACGGCCGGGGAACCTGCATGGTCCCCAGTG
>DASXVR010000091.1:0-2619 GCA_036504175.1 Actinotalea sp.
GGAGCCGATGTGCCTGGCAGTGTGCCCATGATCGACCTCGTGTCGTTCGGTGGCCCGGCTGACCTCGAGGGTCCCGTGGCTTTGCGTCCCCACCTCGCGATGGGTTTGCCGCTTGTCGCTGACCTGTTCAGGATGACCCTCGCCAGGGGCGGCGTCCAGCACCCGACCGGACGGGTGGTGCCCGGATTGGGCGGTACGTGGTGGTCGCTGCACACTTGCGAGGTGGAATTCACCCGCTCCGACGACGCCACGCGCGCCAGATCTCCTCACACCGCCGTGCCGTGGAGCCGATACGTGGCCATCGGCGACTCCTTCACCGAGGGCTTGTGGGACGTCCCCGGTGCCGAGCCGCCGACACGGACCGGCGCGGTCGACCCCACGCTCGAGTGCCGCGGCTGGGCGGACCTGCTCGCCCTGCACCTGAGCGCCCGTGCCGACCACCCGGTCCACTACGCGAACCTGGCGGTGCGGGGGCGCCTCCTGGGACCGATCGTCCGCGACCAGCTGCCTCACGCGCTGACCCTGGGGCCCGACCTCGTCAGCCTCGTCGGCGGGGGCAACGACCTGCTCCGCGCCGCCGCGGACCCGGACGTCCTGGGGGCCGAGCTCGAGCGCGCGGTGGTGAGGCTGCGCGAGGCCGGCGCCGAGGTGCTGCTCGCGACGGGCATGGACGCCAAGGACAGCCCGCTGGTGCGCCGCACGCGCAGCCGGGTCGGCGTCTTCAACGCCCACGTATGGTCCATCGCCCGACGGCACGACGCGCACGTCCTGGACCTGTGGGGCATGCGGTCCCTGCGCGACTGGCGCATGTGGGCCCCGGACCGGATCCATCTGCGCACGGAGGGCCACCTCCGGGTGGCACAGAGCGCCCTCGTCGCGCTCGGCCTCGAGCCGGACGACCCGGCCTGGGACGACCCGCTCACCCCGTTGCCGCCGCTGCCCCGGGCGGCGCAGCTGCGCGACGACGCCCAGTGGTTCCGCGACCATGCCTACCCGTGGGCGACGCGGCGGCTCCGTCGCCGCTCCTCAGGCGACCAGCGGCGTCCGAAGCAGCCCGAGCTGAGGCCCGTCGCACCGGGCGTCAGTGGCAGATGGTGAAGATCCTCGTCTGGCCCGAGCTGATCGTGTCCCAGCCGTTGTTGGCCCCGACGATCCCGATGACGCCGTTCTGCGGGGTCGCGGACGGCGAGAACGCCACCTGACCGCTGTTGACCACATACCCCGTCGTGGCGCCGTTGAAGGGGGCGCCGGCGATGTTGAGGTTGACCAGCCAGCGGCTCGGCGAGCTCGTGGTCGTGGTCACGGTGACCGTCGCGCACTGTGCGGTACCGATGGTCGACCACGTGATCGACTGCACCACGGTGACCGGGTTCCCGGGCGTGAACGGCTGGACGGCTGAGGTGTAGCTCCAGGTGGTCGGCAGGTTCCAGCCGTCGACGATCGCGCGCACGGTGTATCCCGCGGCGGCCGTGTAGGCCGGCGTCGTGAAGGTCGCCACAGCGCCGCTGACGACGACGCCCGCTGTCTGAGCCACGACCGTTGCGCCGTTCAGGACGGTCAGCTTGACGGTGCGACCCGCGCAGGCGGCGGACGGGAGCGTCACCGTCACACCGGTGAAGGTCGAGCCGGACGGGCTCGACGGGACAGCTGTCGCCAGGCCCGGGCAGGGGTGCTGGACCACGAACGACGCGATCGAGCGTGACGTCACCGAGATCGCGGCGGCGTGGCCGACGGTGGCGCTCGCGAGAGCCGCGAGGACCACCAGCAGGGCGACGACCAGGCGCTTCACGGTGCGTCTCCCAGTGCTGCGACGAGGTCGTCCACGGCGTCACCCTCGTCGGACGGGGCCTGCGGCTCGTCGCTCCGTCCGGCGGTCTCGTCCTCGTCGGCCGGCGTCGGGTCCGGCTCGGGACGGCCGGGCCAGATGACGATCGCCAGCGCCACGACCAGCAGCGAGATCCAGGTCAGCGGGCTGAGCAGGATCGACGCGAACTTCCCGACCCCGGCCAGGTGCAGCTTCGCCGATCCGAGGATGTCGTTCTGCGTGGGGGTCCAGGGGTCGAGGAACGTGTTGTTGTCACCCTGGACGACCCAGCCGTGGGTCGCGTCGCCACCGACGATGCGGTGGATGACGCGGGCCCCACCGACGTCCTTGGGGTGGTAGACGATCACGTCGCCCTTCTCGACCGGCCCGCACCGGGCGACGACGAGGTCACCCGTGTAGTACGTGGGCTCCATCGAGTGGCCCGACACGATCGTCAGGGTCGTGCAGCCGCCGAGCGAGCTCGGCCAGATCAGGTACCCCAGGAGCACCGCTCCGAGGACCCACGCCACGCTGAGGGCGCCACCGAGCAGCCGGCGCGGGAGACCCGCGCCGGCTGCCCCGGTGCCCTCAGTGGCGTTCAACGCCCGACCTGGTCAGCCGCTCCGTCAGCTGTTGATAACGACGGCAACGCCCGTGATCGCGGCAGCGGACTGCACCGGGGTGACGGCGATGGTGGCGGTCGTGCCGGTCACGGTCAGCGTGCCGGTGGCCTCGCTGCCGATCGGCGTCTGGGAGCCGACGGCACCGGTCAGCAGGGTGACCTTGTAGCTGAGGCCGTTGCACAGGGCGGCCAC
>DASXVR010000092.1:0-1733 GCA_036504175.1 Actinotalea sp.
ACCGACCAGGCGTGGTTCGCCGCGCGGCCGTCCGGCACCGAGGACGTCTACAAGATCTACGCCGAGTCGTTCGTCTCCGCCGAGCACCTGACGCAGGTCCAGCAGGCGGCCGCCGAGCTGGTCACCCAGACGCTGGCCGGGTGACCGCAGGGGCCTCGCTGAGCCGCAGCAGGAACTCGTCGGGCGGCAGGGGCCGCGACCACAGGTAGCCCTGGCCGGAGGAGCAGCCCAGGCCGCGCAGGCGCTCGGCCTGCTCCTCGGTCTCCACACCCTCGGCGACGAGGGCCAGGCCCAGGAAGTCGCTGAGCCCGACGAGGGTGGTCACGATCGCCTGGCTGCGCCGGTCCTCCAGCATGGCGCCGACGAACAGCCGGTCGATCTTGATCATCGACAGCGGGAGCTCGATGATCCTGGTCAGCGGGCTGTAGCCGGTGCCGAAGTCGTCGGCGGCCAGGCCGATGCCCGAGGCCCTGAGCTCGGTCAGATCGGCCATGAGCGCGTCGGTGACGTTGTCCAGCTGGGTCTCGGTGAACTCGAGCACGAGCCGCTCCGGGGGCAGCCCGGTCTTGCCCAGGATGTCGCGGACGACGTCGGAGAAGCCGGCGACGTCGAGCTGCCTGGCCGAGACGTTCACGTGGAGCACCGGCGCCGGGAAGCCGGGTGCACCCGGCCACGCCAGGGCGAGGGTGCAGGCGCGTTCGAGGACCCACTCGCCGACCTCGGGCATGAGCCCGGCGGACTCGGCGACGTCGAGCCACTCACCCGGGGCCAGCACGCCGCGCTCCGGGTGGAGCCACCGCACGAGGGCCTCGGCAGCGGTCCAGGAGCCGTCGGCCAGGTCCACGACCGGCTGGAGGTAGACCTCCAGCTCACCGGAGGCGAGCGCCTGCCGCAGCTCGGACTCGATGCGCACCGCGCGCAGGGACTGGGCCCGGTGCTCGTCGGAGAAGACGACCGCCCGTCGCTTGCCCTCGCGCTTGGCCGCGTACATGGCCGAGTCGGCGTCGCGCAGCAGGTCGTCGGCGCTCGCACCGGGGCTGCCCCAGGCGATGCCGATGCTGACGCCGAGGGAGAAGGGCTGGCCGCCGACCAGGATCGGAGCCCCCAGCGCTGCCAGGACCTCGGACGCCAGGGCCTCGGCGTCCTCGGAGCTGCCTCCGCGCGGACGCAGCACCACGAACTCGTCACCGCCGATCCGGGCGGCGAGGTCGTCGCCCGTCAGGAGGGAGGTCAGCCGGCGGGAGAGCTCGACCAGGACCCCGTCCCCGAGGGTGTGGCCGCCCGAGTCGTTGACCAGCTTGAAGTCGTCCAGGTCGCAGAAGAGGACGACGACGCCGCTCCCGTCGCCGGGTGGCGCGGCGAGCGCCGACTCGAGCCTCTCCCGCAGCTGGACCCGGTTGGCGAGCCCGGTCAGGCTGTCCTCGCGGGCCTGCGCGGTGAGCATGTCCTCGGCCGCGCGGCGAGCGGTGACGTCGACCATCTGCGCGACGAACATGCCGTCGCCGGCGGTCGCCGAGAGCGGGGACAGCGCGACCTCGACCCAGCGCAGGCCCTCCCGCGAGCGCAGCGAGAGCTCGCCGTGCCACCCCGGGAGCCGCCCGGCGGCCATGGCCGCGAGGGGTTCGGCGAGGCGCTCACGGGCCGACGGCTCGAGCCGGGCGGTCCAGGACGCACCCACGAGCTCGGCCTCCGGCCGGGTCAGGATCCGGGCGGCGACGTCGTTGAGCTCGACG
>DASXVR010000093.1:0-1867 GCA_036504175.1 Actinotalea sp.
CCCGACGAGAGCGTGACGCTCCCGTGGACGACTGCCAGCTCGGCGATGAGGTCGCGCAGCTGCTCACGGGGCGTGGGGTTCAGCACCAGGTCGGTCACGGTCGCCAGGCTACTGGTGCCGGGCGCGGCGAGGCTGCGGGGGTCCAGGGTGGGCTCAGGGCTGAGCGGCGTCAGTGCTGGTGGTCGTGGTCGTGGTCGTGATCGTGGTCGTGGTCGTGATCGTGGTCGTGGTCGTCGGCGGCGGCCTCGCGGGCCTTGCGCTCGCCGGAGAACGCGCGGATCGCGGCCCTCGGCAGCAGGCGGGCGACCTCGGCGACGATCCCGTAGCGCAGGCTCGGCGTGGAGATCACCGCACCCCGTCGCACGTCGGCCAGGGCGGCCCCGACCACGGCGTCGGCGTTGAGCCAGGCGACCTCGGGGTACATCTCCTGCTCGAGGCCGGCACGGTCGTGGAACTCGGTGCGCACCAGGCCGGGGCACAGGGCCGTGGCCGTGACTCCCGTTCCTCGCAGCTCGACGGCCAGCCCCTCGGTGAAGACCCGGACCCAGGCCTTGTCCGCCGAGTACGTGCCCATGGCGGTCAGGGCGGCGATGGACGACACGTTGAGGATCGCCCCGCGGCCGCGCGCGACCATCGCCTCGGCGGCGGCGTGGGACAGGACCATCACCGCGCGCACCATCACCTCCAATGCTCGTTCGTGGGCCGCGAGGGAGCCGCCGACGAACGGCTCGCCGATGCCGAAGCCCGCGTTGTTGACCAGCAGGCTGATGGGCCGCTCGGGGTCGCGCAGCCGCTCGGCGACGCGTTCGACCTGCTCGCGGTCGGAGAGGTCCGCCGGCAGCACCTCCGCGTGGACGCCTGCCGCAGCCGTCAGCTGACCCGCCAGGCGGTCGAGCCGTTCGCGGTCACGGGCGACGAGCACGACGTCGTGCCGGGCGGTTGCGAGCTGCCAGGCGAACTCCAGGCCCAGGCCTGCGCTCGCACCGGTGATCAGTACCGTAGCCATGCGGCCAGACTACGCACCCCGTCGCGACGGCACGGGCCGGACCGCCACCATGAGCCCGACCTCGAGCCCGACCCCGGTCTGCGCACGCGGAGCGTCAGGGGGTGCCGGTAGCGTGCGGCGCATGCGGATCGCGACGTGGAACGTCAACTCCATCCGGGCTCGGGCAGACCGCGCCGCCCTGTGGCTCGAGCAGACAGGCACCGACGTCCTGGCCATGCAGGAGACCAAGTGCTCCGACGCCCAGTTCCCCTACTCGGTGTTCGAGGCAGCGGGCTACGAGGTCGCGCACGTCGGGGTGAGCCAGTGGAACGGCGTCGCCATCGCCTCGCGCGTCGGGCTCGAGAACGTCGAGGTCGGCTTCCCCGGCCAGCCGACGTTCGGCGGCGAGGACCCGGTGGTGGAGGCCCGCGCCATCGCCGCCACCTGCGGCGGCGTCAGGGTCTGGAGCCTGTACGTCCCGCACGGCCGGTCGCCGGACAACCCGCACTACGCCTACAAGCTGGCCTGGCTCGAGAACCTCCGGCAGGCGGCCGCGGCCTGGGTGGACCCGGTCACGGGCGACCCCGACGCGCAGATCGCCCTCGTCGGCGACTGGAACGTCATCCCGCTGGACACCGACGTCTACGACGTGGCGGACTTCGCCGGGCACACCCACGTGACTCCGCCCGAGCGCGCGGCGTTCTTCGCCTTCGCGGACATCGGCTACACCGAGGTCTCACGCATCCACGTGCCCGAGGAGGGCAAGTACACGTACTGGGACTACCAGCAGCTGGCCTTCCCCAAGAACCGCGGTCTGCGCATCGACTTCGCCTACACCTCACCGGCGTTGACGGCCCGCGTCACCGGCGTCTCGATCGACCG
>DASXVR010000094.1:0-61408 GCA_036504175.1 Actinotalea sp.
CCCGGTAGAAGTCCCTGACGACCTCGGCCGCCTGCCTCGGGGTCGTGGCGTCGCTCCAGCTGAAGCCACGCAGCGCCAGACGATGTCGCAGCTCGGCCCACCACTCGACCGGACCGTCGGGGACCGTCACGTCGTTGCGACGGTGGCGGACCATCCAGGTCAGGACCAGGGCCGCGAGGAGGACGGCGACGCCCATCGACACCGCAGTGATCTGGACCAGGGAGATCCTGGTCGTCCCGAAGGTGACGTCGCTGCCGCGTCCGCCGGAGCCGCCTCCGGCGTTGTCGATGCCGCCGCCGCGCGGACGGTTGGTCGCCGATGTCGGGATGCCGCCCGGGGGCACGAAGGTCCCGGCGAACGGGTCCGCGTACAGCGGTGGGGCACCGGTCTGCTCGGCCGGTGTCGGCTCGAACCGCACCCATCCCGCGTCCTGGAAGTAGAGCTCCGGCCACGCATGGGCCTGCTTGCCCGAGACCACGTACTCGCCGGGGGCCTCGGTGGGCCGCCCGGGCAGGAAGCCGATCGCAAGCCGCGACGGGATGCCGATCATGCGTGCCATGACCGTCATGGCCGTGGCGTACTGCACGCAGTAGCCGGTCCGGGCCGTCAGGAAGTCCCAGACGGCGTCCTGCGTCTGGGCCGGCGGCACCTCGGTCGAGTACGTGAAGTTCTGCACGTTGCGGAAGTAGGACTGCAGCGCCAGGGCGCGGTCGTAGGTCGTCGTCGCCCCGGCCACGATGCTCTCCGCCGTCGCGCGGATGTCTGCGATCGACGGCGTCTGCGGCACGGCCAGCATCGCCGCCTCGGTCTGGGGGTCGAGAGCTCCGGGGACGTCGCCGCGGAGCCGGTCGGGGGTCAGGTCGCGGCGGGCGACGGTGACCACGTAGCTCGTGTTCTGCGTCGATCGCCCGGTCCCGATCACCTCGTCGCGCCCGGCGTCGTACAGCCAGCTGCCGTCGATCTCCAGGTGGCGGGGACCTGTCGGGATCGGCAGGTGGTCCTGGGCCAGGTCGCCGACGCGGATCGAGATCGTGTCGGTCTCGGCCGGGTCGGGCTCGGTGGCCCCGCTCGGCCACAGCCAGCCGCTCGTCGCCGTCAGGCCGCCGCCGAAGGTCTCACCGCGATGCCACTCGGTGCCGTCGAAGTCGGCCATCGTGTACATCCGCAACGGTCCGATGTCCGGTGACTCGGTCGTGTAGGTGAGGATCGGGCGGCCGGACCGCTGGGCCAGGCTCGAGCGCATGTCCAGCTCGGTCGACAGCTGGAGCGGGCCACCCACGCCCGCCGGACCCCAGGTGGCGGGCAGCCGGACCGAGCCGAAGAACGGCAGCGCGGCGGTGGCCGGCCCGATCACGAGCGCGAGCGCGGTGACGGCGGCCGCCCCCACGAGCGCCGGCCCGGTGTCGACCCCGAGCATCCGTCCGGCGCCGCCGGAGGCAGGTCTGGTCACCGTGAGCAGGAGCAGGAACGACATGCCGCCGACGAGCAGGACCAGCACGGAGGGGGTCCGCTCGAAGGCGACGGCGGGTGTCCAGAGGGCGATCACGACGAGCCCGCTCAGTCCGGCACGACCGAGTCCCAGCGCGACGAGGTCCGCGACCAGGAAGGCGAGGACCGCGCCGCACACGACCAGCAGCTCGAGTCCGCGGGCGGGCTCGACGGGGATGTGGCCGTCGGTCACGGCTGTGATGCCGCTGCGCGCGAGACGCAGGAACCGGTCGAGGCTCTCCGGCGTGGGAACGGGAACTGACAGGGCCGTGCCTCGCCCGGCGTACAGGGAGGCGACCAGGAGCACCGCCACGAGCAGACCCCACCCGGACGGAGCCAGCCGCGACCGGGACCGGTGCCGCGAGGCAGCGGTGACGGCCACCAGGAGGAGGACGGCCGCCACGCTGACCGAGCGCCATGGCCCGTCAGCCACCAGCGAGCTCAGGGACCAGACCCCGCTGAGCACGGCCACGGCGACGAGGACTCCGCCGGCCCACGCACGCTCGCCACCGACGGGGGCGGTCCGTGCGGTCATCGGGTCACCACCCTGTGGACGTGGGAGTCGACGAGACGGTCCCAACAGACGGTGAGGTCCTCACCGGGCGTGACGGCGCAGGCGGCCCACCCGGCTCGGCGCAGCCCTTCCAGTGTGCGCCTCTCCTCGGGGGTCGGTTCCTCGTGGTGGCCCAGACGTCCCGTGCGCACCATGACCCAGCCGTGGCTGTCGGCGCCCACCCGCGCCATCGCGTCGAGCGCGTCGGCGTCGAGCGGCCCGACCACGGCGAACACCAGCTCCGCGCCGCCGCCCTGGGCTGCCAGCGTGTCCACGGCGGCGAGGAGCCAGGCGTCGCGCGTACCCCGGTTGGGCGGGAGGGTCAGGTCGACCGTCTGGTCCAGCAGTGCGTCGACGGCCCGGCCGTCCGTGTCGGGCCGGTGGTGGTCGGTGCTCGCGCCCAGGACGTCACCTCCCAGCAGGCGCACGTGGTGGCCGGCAGCCACGAGGGCGACGGCGAGGGAGGCGGCCGCCGAGATGGACCACTCCGCGCTCTCGGACTCCATCGGCAGGTCGAGGAGCACGCTCGACGGACGGCGTCCCGAGCGCTCGTCCTGTCGCACCACGAGCTCCCCGCGTCGCGCGCTGCTGCGCCAGTGCACGCGACGCAGGTCGTCGCCCGTCTGGTAGTCGCGGAGCAGCGCGTCGTCCGCGGAGGGTGTCCGGGCGCCGAGGGCCACCCGGTCGACGTCGGTGGACGCGGCCCGGTTGACGATGCTGAGCCTGGTGATGCGGGGACGCACCGCCACCAGGACGGGCGGGCCAAGAGGTCCGCGCCACCGCGCCACGCCGAAGATGTCCGAGCGCTGGACCTCCAGCGGCCCGACGGCCCACCGGCCGCGGTGGTCGGGCTGGATGTGGTAGCTCAGGGTCAGCCTGCCCCGCGTGCGGTGCACCCGGGCGCGCAGCGTCGTCGGCCCGGACAGCTCCCGGGCCGCCCGCTCCGCGACCTGGAGGCGGTCGAGCCGGTGCGCACCCCCGGTGCTCGTGACGTCGACCTGGACCACCGCGCGCTCACCCACGGTGACCGGGTGCGGGGTGACGTGACGGACCAGGCGCAGGCGCCCGCGTTCCTGGGCGTTGGCCTCGACGAGCAGCGAGACCACCGCGGCCCCGACGGCGACGACCAGCAGGGCACCGACCTGGACCAGGACGCCGACGCCGACGAGCACGCCCGACACGAGGGTCATGCCGCCGAGGGCAGCCATCGCCAGCCCACGCGAGGTGAGCCGGATCCGCCGGGCGGCGGGCATCAGCCGATCGCGCGGCGGTCCGGCGCCGCGTTGCGACCCGAGACCGGAAGCCGCGTCCTGGAGATGATCGCCGCCAGCGTGTCCTCGACCGAGCGGCCCGCCAGGCGGGCGTCGGTGCTGGCCAGCAGGCGGTGGGCGAGGACCGGCTCGGCCAGGTCCTGGACGTCGTCGGGCAGCACGTGGTCGCGGCCGGCCATCGCGGCAGCAGCCTTGGAGGCGCGCAGGAGCTGGATGCCGGCACGGGGGGATGCGCCGAGCCGCAGCATCGGGTCGGTGCGGGTCGCGGCGGCCAGGTCGACGATGTACTGCTTGAGGCCCGGCGCGGCGTACAGCCGTCGGGACACGTCGATGAGCCGGGTGACCTGCTCGAGCGTCGTCACCGGACCCAGGTGCCCGAGGGGGTCGGCCGCCTCCTGACGGTCCAGCATCTCGACCTCGGCCGCCCGGCTGGGGTAGCCGACGCTGAGCCGTGCCATGAAGCGGTCTCGCTGCGCCTCGGGGAGGGCGTACGTGCCCTCCATCTCGATCGGGTTCTGGGTCGCGATGACCAGGAACGGCCGGGGGAGGTGGTGCGTGCTGCCGTCGATCGTGGTCTGCGCCTCCTGCATGCACTCCAGGAGGGCCGACTGCGTCTTGGGGGAGGCGCGGTTGATCTCGTCGGCGATCACGATGTTGGCGAACACCGGGCCGGGCCGGAACTGGAAGTCGTTGTGCTGCTGGCGGTAGATGGTCACGCCGGTGAGGTCGCTCGGGAGCAGGTCCGGCGTGAACTGGATCCGCCCGACGGTGCAGTCGACCGACCGGGCGAGGGCCTTGGCGAGGGTGGTCTTCCCGACGCCCGGCACGTCCTCGAGGAGCAGGTGGCCCTCGGCGAGCAGGACGGCCACCGTCAGCCGCACCAGGTCCGACCGCCCGGAGATCACGGTCTCCATCGCCGCGCGGATGCGCGCCGAGGTCTCGGCGAGATCGTCGAGCTCGGCGGGCGTGGGCAAGGCGTGGACCATGGCGACCCCTTCGTCGGACTGCTCAGAGCGTAGGTGAACCGCGCCACCTGGGGCGACGTTCCGGCAAGAAGATCAGCGGCTCCCCGCCCAGGCCGGCCTCCACTTCGCTCCACCTGCGCGCGCCGGCACCGCGGGGCCCGCCCTGGACCCCAAGCCGTCGTGCTCGCGGAGCCGATCCGGACGCCCGTCCCGGTGGTCGAGCGCCCTGGCGCGACGTCTGGACGGCGGCCAGTGACCTCGTTTCCCCTCCACTCCGCACCACCGCCGCTGACCTGCGGCGATGCCGGGGGAGCCGCTCGACACGACGTCTTTCACCCTTGCTGGTGGAGGATTGTGGAGTAATGTGGGGCCACCTGGGGAGGAGCGGGCCTCCCCGATGTGGACAAACGGTGCGGGGGAGGTGGCGCAAGTGGCCGGCGACACCAGCTCGACCACCTACAGCCCCTTCCTCGGGACCTACACCCCGCGACTGGACGACAAAGGGCGGCTGATCCTCCCGTCGAAGTTCCGTGCCCAGCTCGCCGGTGGCCTGGTGATGGCCCGTGGGCAGGAGCGCTGCCTCTTCGTCTTCCCCGTCGAGGAGTTCCGCCGCCTGCACGACCAGGTCCGCGCCGCCCCCGTGACGAGCAAGCAGGCGCGCGACTACCTGCGTGTGCTGCTCTCCGGCGCCCACGACGACGTCCCGGACAAGCAGGGCCGCCTGTCGATCCCCGCCGGGCTGCGTGCCTACGCCGGGCTGGACCGTGACGTCGCCGTCATCGGCGCCGGCACCCGCGTCGAGATCTGGGACGCACGGGCCTGGGAGACCTACCTCGAGGAGCAGGTCACCCAGTACGCCGAGACGGCCGAGGAGGTGTTCCCCGGTGTCTTCTGAGTGACCCGCCGGACGCGGCCGGACGCCGCCCGACGAGGTCTCTCCCCGCCCGCTCTGACGCACTTCCCCGGTGTCAGAGGGCTGCGGTGGGAGACCTGGCCGGACGGACCCGGTCCCCGCAGACCCGCTGGACGGGTCGGCACAGCAGCACGAACCAGCACGCGAAGCACGGCGGCACTCGACGAGGCCCGGACGGAGGAGGTGGCATGGAGCAGGAGCAGCGCCCGACGGCGTCGCGGCACACCCCCGTGCTTCTCGACCGGTGCGTCGACCTCCTGGCTCCCGCGCTCACCGGACCTGACGCCGTCCTCGTCGACCTCACGCTCGGCATGGGCGGGCACAGCGAGGCGCTCCTGGCCCGCTTCCCGACCCTGCGCGTCGTCGCCCTCGATCGCGACCTGGAGGCGATCAGGCTCGCCGGCGAGCGGCTGGCCCCGTTCGGCGACCGGTTCACCGCCGTGCACGCCGTGTACGACGAGGTGCTCGAGGTCGTGGCCGAGGTGGTCGGGCACCCCGTGCAGGGCGTCCTCGGTGACCTGGGGGTCTCCTCGCTGCAGCTGGACGAGGCCGAGCGCGGCTTCTCCTACGCGCACGACGCCCCGCTGGACATGCGGATGGACCCCACCACGGGCCTGACCGCCGCCGACGTGCTGAACACCTACCCCGAGGCGGAGATCGTGCGGATCCTGCGGCAGTACGGCGAAGAGCGCTTCGCGCCGCGGATCGCTCGCACCGTCGTCGCCCGCCGCGCGCTCTCGCCACTGACGCGCACCGGCGAGCTCGTGCAGATCGTCAGGATCGCCATCCCCGCCGCAGCGCGGACCACCGGCGGCAACCCGGCGAAGCGCACGTTCCAGGCGCTGCGGATCGAGGTCAACGCCGAGCTCGAGGTCCTCGAGCGGATGCTCCCGGCGGCCGTGGAGAGCCTGGCCGTGGGCGGACGGATCGTCATGATGGCCTACCAGTCGCTCGAGGACCGGCTGGTCAAGCGCGCCTTCGCCCGCGGCGCGGTGTCCAGTGCCCCGGCGGGTCTTCCGGTCGAGCCGGAGACCCACCGCCCCTACCTGACCCTGCTCACCCGCGGTGCGGAGCAGGCCGGCGCCGACGAGCTCGAGGCCAACCCGCGATCGGCCTCGGTGCGCCTGCGCGCGGCCGAGCGGGTGCGGGCGACCCCTGACCACCTGCGCGTCGTGACGGCCAGGTGGGCCGCATGAGCGCCGCCCAGGCGACAGCGGTCCGGGCCGGCGCCGCCCCGGCGCCCCGGCCGTCGACCTCCCCGGGCCGTGCGCCCGGCCGGCCGGCACCCGCAGCGCCCCGGCTCAGGGTGGTCCGTGCCCCGGCTCACGCCTCGACCCGCCTGCCGTTCGTGCTGCTCTGCATGGCGGTGCTCGCGTCCGCCCTGCTGGGCGCCCTGCTGCTGAACACGTCGATGGCCCAGGGGGAGTACGAGCGCCAGAACCTGCAGAGCCGCCTGTCGACCTCGACCCAGAACCTGCAGGCCATCGAGGCACAGCTCCAGCGCTCGACGTCGCCCGACGAGCTCGCGGCCTCGGCGCGGGCGCTCGGCATGGTGCTGGTCCCGGCATCGCAGGGCGGCTACCTCCGGCTCAGCGACGGCGCCGTCCTCGGCAACCCGACCCCGGCCGGGACTGCGGGATGAACCCCGAGAGCCGGACCAGCGACCCGGCCCGGCGCCCGCAGGGCCGCGGCCTCCCCACCCCCACCGCGCAGCCCTCAGGAGCGCCTGGGCCTCGCGCACGGGCAACCCGTCCGGCACAGCAGACAACGTCGCGTCCCTCCCCTGAAGGGGCGCGGATGTCGCGTCCCGCCCGTGAGGGTGCGCCGACGCCGCGTCCCGCCCGTGAGGGTGCGCCGACGACGCGTCCCGCCCGTGAGGGTGCGCAGACGCCGCGGTCGGCCGCACCCGCCGCCCGGGGACCCATCGGCACAGCGCCGGTCCGCAACCCCCGCCCGGGCGCCGCGAGGACGGCAGCGCCGGTCGATCGCCTGCGTCGGCCCGACGTCGTCGAGGGCAGCCCGTCGCGTCGCGCACCGCTGCGCGGTGGACCGTCCGGCCGTGGTCCGTCCGGGCGTGGTCCATCGGGGCCGCTCACTCGTCCGGCGTCCTCAGCGGGCCGCCCCGGTCGCACCCGCAAGGACGTGCACCCCCACCGGCGGCAGTCCTTCATGCTGGCGGGCATCCTCGCCGTCCTGATGGTCTTCTCCGGCCGGCTGGTGGTCGTCCAGGCCTTCCAGGGCCCCGGGCTGGCGGAGACGGCGCTCGCCGAGCGGCTGCACACCGAGTCGATCCCGGGGAACCGGGGCGACATCGTCGACGCCAAGGGCCGCGTGCTGGCCACCTCGGTCGAGCGGTGGAACATCGTCGTCAACCAGGTCCAGCTCGCCAAGGCGGTGCGGGCCGGCGGTGCCGACGTCTCAGCCGCGGCCGCCTCGCTCGAGCCGCTCCTGGGCGTCCCCGCCGCGGAGCTCGGACCGAAGCTCGTCGGCGACAGGCAGTTCCGCTACCTGGCCAAGGACCTCGCGCCCGAGGTCTACCACCACGTGATGGCGCTCGGGCTGCCGGGCATCAGCGGCGAGCGGACCACCGACAGGCTCTACCCGGCGGGGTCGACCGCCGGCAACGTGCTCGGCTTCGTCGGGGCCGACGGCACGGCGCAGGCGGGGCTCGAGTGGGTCTTCCAGAAGGAGCTCGCGGGCACGGCCGGCTCGGAGACCTACGAGCGCGGTGCCCAGGGCCAGCGCATCCCCACCGGGAAGGACACGGTCGTCCCGGCGGTCGACGGCGCGGACGTGCAGCTGACCATCGACAGGGACCTGCAGTACATGGCGCAGTCGGCCCTCGACGCGCAGGTGGCCGCGACAGGTGCCGAGTGGGGTGCCGTCGAGATCGTCAACGTGCGTACGGGCGAGATCCTCACCCTTGCCGACTCCGGGACCGTCGACCCCAACGACCCGTCTGCGACCCCGGCCGAGCGTCGTCAGTCCCGCGCGGCCGCGTCGGCGTTCGAGCCCGGTTCGACGGCGAAGGTGATCACCATGGCCGAGATCCTCGACTCGAAGGTGGCCGAGCCGACGTCGCAGTTCGTCGTGCCCTACGCGTTCCAGGTGCCCAACGGCCAGACCTTCCACGACTCGCACGAGCACGCCGACCTGCACCTGACCCTGACCGGGATCCTCGCGGAGTCCTCCAACGCCGGCACCGTCATGGTGGGCCAGCAGGTGCCGCGTGCCGTCCGCCACGACTACCTCGCGAAGTTCGGCTTCGGGCAGCCGACCGGCGCAGGCCTGCCCGGCGAGGCGTCGGGCATGCTGCGCGCCGCCGCCGACTGGGACGGCCGCAGCGAGTACGCGGTCCTGTTCGGTCAGGCGGTGTCGGTGACGACGCTCCAGGCCACCCAGGTGTTCGCGACGCTGGCCAACGACGGCGTGCGGGTCCAGCCGCACATCGTCAAGTCGGTGACCGACGCCGACGGCACGGTGCACCCCACCACCCTCGCGGCCCCGCAGCAGGTGGTCAGCCCGGACACCGCGCACACCCTGGTCCGCATGCTCGAGAGCGCCGTCACCGACGGGACCGGTGGTCATGCGGCCATCCCCGGGTACCGGATCGCGGGCAAGACGGGCACCTCCCAGGCGTTCGAGGGCGGTGGCGTGCAGAAGAACGTCGCCTCGTTCATCGGCATTGCACCGGCGGACAACCCGCAGGTCGTCGTCTCGGTCGTGCTGTACGCACCCACCTCGTCGATCTACGGCGGCGACGTCGCGGCTCCCGTGTTCAGCCAGGTCGCGGGCTACGCGCTGCAGTACCTGGGTGTCCCGCCGAGCGGCACGCAGCCGGACCCGTTCCCCACGACCTGGTGAGCGCCGGACGGCGGACCGGGCGCCGGACGGTAGATTCGTCGCCGTGACGTCCCCCCAGGGCCGGATGCGCCCACGGCATCATGCTGTCCGTCACCTCGTCGACCTCCTGGGGACGTTCGGGCTCGCAGCGGCGGACTTCACCGATCCTGGCGCCGTCGAGCAGGTCCGGCTGACCGGGCTGGCGGTGGGCTCCGCAGACGTGATGGCCGGCGACCTCTTCGTCGCGATGCCCGGCCTGCGCGCCCACGGCGCCGACTACGCCACCGAGGCCGTAGCCGCCGGCGCCGTAGCCGTCCTCACCGACCGTGACGGGGCGCGCCTGCTCGGCGCGAACCCACCGGGCGTCCCGGTCGTCGTCACGGCCGACGTGCCACCCCGCACCCTCGTCGGGCCGGTCTCCGCCTGGTTCTACGGCGAGCCCGCGCGCGACCTGACGGTGGTGGGGATCACCGGCACCAACGGCAAGACGACCACCTGCTACTTCGTGGACGCCGCCCTGCGGACCCGGCACCGCACGACCGCCGTCGTCGGGACCGTCGAGCTCCGGGTTGGCGAGGAGGCGATCGAGAGCCCCCGCACCACCGTGGAGGCGCCCGTGCTGCACGGCCTCTTCGCACTCATGCGCGAGCGCGGCGCGACTGCCTGCTCGATGGAGGTGTCCTCGCACGCCCTGGCCCTCGAGAGGGTCGGCGGGGTGCAGTTCGACGTGGTCGGCTTCACGAACCTGCAGCGTGACCACCTCGACTTCCACGGCGACATGGAGGGCTACTTCCGCGACAAGTCGCGCCTCTTCGCGCCCGGACGCGCCCGCCGCGCCGTCGTGTGCGTCGACGACGAGTGGGGGGTCCGGCTCGCTGCGGAGACCGCGCTCCCTGTCGACACCGTGGCGACACGAGCCGGGTCTGCCGGTGCGGCGAGCGCCGGCTGGCGGGTCACGGACGCCACCATCGGCCTGGACGGGGTGGGCTCGACCTTCACCCTGACGGGTCCGCAGGGTGATTCCGTCGGGGCGTCGAGCCCCCTGCCGGGTCTGGTCAACGTCTCCAACGCCGCGCTGGCGATCGTCCTCGCGCACCGTGCGGGCATCCCGCTGGAGCAGGCCGTCGAGGGTGTGGCCGGGGCCCATGCCGTGCCGGGCCGGATGGAGCGGGTGCTCGAGCGCGGAGCGGGCCGGCCTCTGTGCCTGGTCGACTACGCGCACACGCCCGACGCCCTCGTCCTCGCTCTCGAGGCCGTCCGCCCGATCACCCCCGGCCGGCTGATCATCGTGTTCGGTTCCGACGGTGACCGGGACCGCGGTAAGCGCCCGATCATGGGCCAGATCGCCGCGCGCCTGGCCGACGTGCTCGTGGTCACCGATGAGAACCCGCGTTCGGAGGTCCCAGGTGACATCCGAGCGGCCATCCTGACCGGGGTCCTCGAGGAGCGGCCGGGAGGTCGCGACGTCCACGAGGTCGACTCGCGCGCGGAGGCGATCCGGACGGCCCTGCGCCTCGCCCAGGAGGCGGACACCGTGATCGTGACCGGCAAGGGCCACGAACCCACGCAGGAGATCGCCGGGGTGTTCCACCGGTACAACGACCGCGACGTCTTCCTCGCGGCCGTCGCCGAGCATGCCGGGGCCGAGGAGGCTCCGGCTGACGGGGCTGCTGCTGACGTCCCGTCGGTGACGCGCCGCCCGGACGGGGTGACGGTCGTCGACGAGACGGACGAGGCCAGCGTCACCACGGTGCGGGACGCGCTGCGCGACCTCGCGGTGCGGACGAGGGCCGGCGAGACGTCCGCCCTGGCTGCGGACGGACCGGACCGGCGCGGGCGGAGCATCGCCGTGCTCGGCGCCGTCGACGGGCTGGGAGAAGGCGCCGTCCAGGAGCTCGACGCTCTCGGGCGCCTGGCCGTCCGCCTCGACATCACGCGCCTGGTGGTCGTCGGCACCCCCGCCCGCGCCATCCACACCGGCGCGCTCCAGGAGGGCTCGTTCGGCGAGGAGACGCGGTTCGTCGCGGACCCGGCCGCGGCCGTGGCCTGGCTCGACGCCGAGGTCCGACCCGGTGACGTGGTGCTCGTCAAGGCCTCGCCGTCCGCCGGGCTGGACCAGGTGGCGCGCTGGCTGACCGGGGCCGAGGTGAGCGGCCGATGAGGGGGGTACTGATCGCGGGCGGGCTCTCGATGCTCATCGCGCTCCTGGCGACGCCGCTGTTCATCCGTTTCCTGGTGCGCCGGCAGTACGGCCAGTTCATCCGGCAGGACGGGCCCACCGCCCACTTCACCAAGCGCGGCACGCCGACGATGGGTGGGGTCGTCATCATCGTGGCGACGCTGCTCGGCTGGGCCGGTGCGGGCCTGGCCACCGGGACGGTGCCCAGCGCGTCCGCCACGCTCGTCCTCTTCCTGATGACAGGCCTGGGCGTCGTCGGGTTCCTGGACGACTTCATCAAGATCTCCCGGCAGCGCAGCCTCGGGCTCTCCGCACGCTGGAAGGTGGCCGGCCAGGGTCTGGTCGGCCTGACCTTCTCGGTGCTCGCGCTCAAGTTCCCGAACGAGAACTTCCGCACGCCGGCGTCCACGCACATCTCGTTCATCCGCGACACCCGCCTGGACCTCGCCTTCGCCGGGACCACCATCGGGCTGATCCTCTTCGTGGTCTGGGCCAACTTCCTCATCACCGCCTGGTCGAACGCGGTCAACCTGACCGACGGGCTCGACGGGCTGGCCACGGGCGTCTCGCTCATCGTCTTCGGCGCGTACGTGATCGTCGGGGTCTGGCAGAACAACCAGACCTGCCAGGACCTCGCGACGGCCGGGCCACGCTGCTACGAGGCGAGGGACCCGCTGGCCCTGGCGGTGGTGGCCGCAGCCGTGACGGGTGCCTGCTTCGGGTTCCTGTGGTGGAACGCGTCGCCCGCCCGCATCTTCATGGGCGACACCGGCTCCCTCGCGCTCGGCGGCGCGCTGGCCGGCCTGTCGATCCTGTCCCGCACGGAGATCCTCGGCGCCATCATCGGTGGCCTGTTCGTCGTGATCGTCCTCTCTGACGTCATCCAGATCGGCTTCTTCAAGCTCACCGGTAAACGGGTGTTCAAGATGGCTCCGCTGCACCACCACTTCGAGCTGTCGGGGTGGGGCGAGGTCACCATCGTGATCCGGTTCTGGATCATCGCCGGGCTGTGCGTCGCGGCCGGGGTGGGGATCTTCTACGCCGAGTGGGTGGCCGGCTAGTGGCGACCGACGAGCTCCGGGGCCGGCGGGTGCTGGTCGCGGGCCTCGGGGTGTCGGGCCGGGCGGCCGCGGGCGCGCTGCGCACCGCCGGCGCCGAGGTCACCACGCTCGACGAGAACGACGCCGACGCGGACGTGGTGCGGCAGGAGGACGTGGACCTGGCCGGCCTCGACCTGGTGGTCGCCTCTCCGGGGTGGGCGCCGTCGTCGCCGGTGCTCGTCGCCGCCGCCGAGCGGGGAGTGCCGGTGTGGAGCGAGGTCGAGCTCGCCTGGCGGCTGCGCGCCGACCGCGACGGCGGACGCGGACCGGCGCCCTGGCTCGTGGTGACCGGGACGAACGGCAAGACGACGACGGTCGGGATGCTCGGCGCGATCCTGACGGCAGCGGGGGAGCGCGCAGCCGTGGTGGGCAACGTCGGGACGCCTGTGGTGGAGGCAGCCACGGACCCCGCGCTGGACGTGCTGGCCGTCGAGCTGTCCAGCTTCCAGCTCCACTACACCTCGACCATGGCGGCGCAGGCGGCAGCGGTGCTGAACATCGCACCCGACCACCTCGACTGGCACGGCAGCTTCGACGCCTACGTCGAGGACAAGGCCCGGATCTTCGAGCGCGTCGAGGTCGCCTGCGTGTACGGCGCGGGGGACGACGTGGTCGAGGGCCTCGTCCGCGAGGCGGACGTGGCCGACGGTGCGCGTGCGACAGCGGTGACGCTCGGTGCGCCGGGCCCCGGTCAGCTCGGGGTCGTCGACGGCATCCTCGTCGACCGGGCCTTCCACACGCTGCTCGACGACCCGCACCGCCAGAAGTCCGCGGCCGAGCTCGGCACCGTCGAGGACCTCGCCGCCCTCGAGTCCGACGACGGGCGTCTGCCCCCGCACCTCGTCGTCGACGCGCTCACGGCCGCTGCGCTCGCCCGTGCCCACGGCGTACCGGCTCGGGCCGTCCGCGAAGGTCTGCGGGCCTACAGCCCGGGCGCCCACCGCATCGCGCTGGTCGCCACCGTCGACGGGGTGCGGTACGTCGACGACTCGAAGGCCACGAACGCCCACGCGGCATCGGCATCCTTGGCGGGCCAGGCATCGGGGTCGGTGGTGTGGATCGCCGGTGGTCTCGCCAAGGGCGCCCGGTTCGAGGACCTGGTCGCACAGCGTGCGGACCGGCTGCGCGCCGTCGTGCTGATCGGCGTCGACGCCGAGCCCTGGTCGCAGGCACTTGCCCGACACGCACCGGCAATCCCCGTCGTCCGCATCGATCCGGCTGACACTGGTCGGGTGATGACCCGTGCCGTGTCCGAGGCCCAGCGGCTTGCCGTCGCGGGCACGACAGTCCTGCTGGCACCGGCCGCCGCATCCATGGACCAGTTCGCGTCCTACGCCGACAGGGGTGAGGCGTTCGGGCGAGCCGTCCGTTCCCTCGCCGACCAGGACCGCTGAGGCGCGCACATGGCCGTCCAGTCAGGCCTGCACGACGTCGAGGCCGCCCCGCGTGACCGCGCTGCCCTGCTCGGGCAGTGGAACAGCGCCGTCACCAGCTACTACCTGATCCTCGGTTCGGCGACGCTGCTCGTCGCGCTGGGCCTGGTCATGGTGCTGTCCAGCTCGAGCGTCTCGTCGCTCGGCCTGACCGACGGCGCGTCGCCGTACGCGATCTTCCTCAACCAGGCGAAGTTCGCGCTGATCGGCCTGCCGCTGGCCTGGATCGCCAGCCGGGTGCGACCCGGCGTCTACAAGCGGTTCGCCTGGCACGGCCTGGCCCTGGCCGTCGTGCTCCAGCTGCTGGTGTTCACCCCGCTCGGCGTCTCCAGCCACGGGAACCGGAACTGGCTCAACATCGGCGGTGGTCAGGCGATCCAGCCGTCCGAGCTCGCCAAGCTCGCCCTGGCGATCTGGCTCGGGGTGGTGCTCGCCCGCAAGCGCCCCCTCCTGAACGAGTGGCTGCACGTGCTGGTGCCGGGGGTCGTCGTGGCGATGGCCGTCGTCGGGCTCGTGCTCAAGGGCGACGACCTGGGGACCGCGATCATCCTGCTGGTGCTGGTCGGCGGTGCGCTGTTCGTGGCGGGCGTGCCCCTGCGCATGTTCGGGGTTGCCGCGGCCGTCGCGGCCGTGGCGGTCGTCGCGCTCTCGCAGGTCAAGGAGAGCCGCATCGCCCGCATCGAGAGCTTCTTCAGCGGCACCTGCGACAAGCTCAACGAGTGCTACCAGACCACCCGCGGGATGTACGGGCTGGCCTCGGGCGGGCTGACCGGCATGGGGCTCGGCGAGAGCCGTGAGAAGTGGTCCTACCTGCCCGAGGGGCACAACGACTTCATCTTCGCCATCCTCGGCGAGGAGCTCGGCCTGCTCGGCACGCTGCTCGTCCTGGCCCTCTTCGGCGTGCTCGCCGTCGCGCTGACCCGGGTCATCCGACGCCACACGGACCCCTTCGTCCAGATCGCCACCGCCGGCATCGGAGCCTGGGTGCTGGGCCAGGCCCTGGTGAACATCGCCGTCGTGATCGGCCTGCTCCCCGTGATCGGGGTGCCGCTGCCGCTCGTGTCGGCGGGAGGCTCTGCACTGATCACGACGATGCTCGCGATCGGTGTGCTGCTGTCCTTCGCGCGCCACGAGCCCGGTGCCGCCGAGGCGCTCAGCGCCCGCGCCGGTGTGGTGCGCCGGTCGCTCGCCGTCGTCGGCGGCTCGGCCCGGCGGGTCCGCCGTGCTTGAGTCGGTCCTCCTCGCCGGTGGTGGTACCGCCGGCCACGTCAACCCGCTGCTCGCCGTGGCCGACGAGCTGCGGCGGCGCAACCCCGACCTCCGGGTGACCGTCCTGGGCACTGCGACGGGCCTCGAGCACGACCTCGTGCCGGCCCGCGGCTACCCGCTCGTCGTGGTTCCCCGCGTCCCGCTGCCGCGCCGCCCCACGCCGGAGTGGTTCCGCCTGCCCGGACGCCTGTCCGAGGCGGTGCGCGTCGCGGGTGCGGCGATCGACGAGTCCGCTGCGCAGGTCGTGGTGGGCTTCGGCGGCTACGTCTCCACGCCGGCCTACCTGGCCGCGAGGTCACGCGGCGTGCCCGTCGTGATCCATGAACAGAACGCGCGGCCCGGTCTGGCGAACCGGCTCGGTGCGCGCTGGGCCCGGTCGGTCGCCGTGACGTTCCCCGGGACGCCCCTCGCTGGAGCCACGGTCACCGGCCTTCCTCTGCGCCCGGCCATCGCCGAGCTCGTCCGGGTGCGGGCCACGGACCCTGACGGTGCGCGACGCGCCGCGGCCGCGGCCCTCGGGCTGGACCCAGGACGCACGACGCTGCTGGTCACCGGGGGGTCGCTCGGAGCGGTGAGCCTCAACTCCGCCGCCTCGTCCGCCGCCGCCGACCTGCTCGCCACCGGTGCCCAGGTGCTCCACCTGACCGGGGCGGGCAAGAGCGAGCCGGTGCACGAGGCGCTGGCCGCGATCGACGCGCAGCACTACCACGTGCGCGAGTACCTGGCAGAGATGGACCTCGCCCTCGCCGTCGCGGACGTCGTCCTCGCGCGGGCCGGCGCCGGGACGGTCAGCGAGCTCGCAGCCCTCGGCATCCCCGCGGTGTACGTGCCGCTGCCCGTCGGCAACGGTGAGCAGCGGCTCAACGCCGCACCGGTCGTCGACGCCGGAGGCGGGCTGCTCGTCTCGGACGCCGAGCTCGACCGTGGCTGGCTCGCGGCCCACCTCGTCCCGCTGCTCGAGGACCCGGCCGTGCGCAGAACCATGGCCGCAGCAGCAGCGACGGTCGGCGTGGTCGACGCAGCGGCGCGGGTCGCCGACCTCGTCGAGGGCGCCGCAGGGCGGGCCGACCGATGACCGTGCGGACGGGTGACGGGTCTGACCTCCCCGAGGGGCCCGACGCCCAGCAGGCGGCATCCGGCGGGCGGCTCCGGGCCCTCGCGGAGCGCGGGCGGGTCCACCTCATCGGCGTCGGCGGTGCGGGCATGTCCGCGGTCGCCGCCCTCCTGCGTGCCCGCGGGCTCGAGGTGTCGGGGTCGGATGCGCGGGACGGGGCGGCGCTCGAGCTGCTGCGCGCCGCGGGGGTGACCGTGCACGTCGGCCACGACGCCCGGAACGTCGACGGGGCCGGGACGGTGGTCGTCTCGACGGCCATCCGCGCCACGAACCCCGAGCTCGCCCGGGCCCGGGAGACAGGTGTCCCCGTGCTGCACCGCTCGGAGGCCCTCGCCGCCCTCATGGACGACCGTCGCGCCGTCGCGGTGGCCGGGGCCCACGGCAAGACCACGACGTCCGCGATGATCGCCGTCGCCCTGCGCCATGCGGGGCTCGACCCGTCCTACGCGATCGGCGGGACGGTCCTGGCCGCCCTCGACGACCTCACCGCCGCGACGGTGCCGTCGACGTCACCCGGCGGGGCGCACGACGGCGCCGGCGACGTGTTCGTGGCCGAGGCCGACGAGTCCGACGGCTCCTTCCTGGCCTACCGGCCGACGATCGCCGTGGTCACCAACGTCGAGCCCGACCATCTGGACCACTACGGCACGCGGGAGGCGTTCGAGGCGGCCTTCGTCGCCTTCGCCCGCCGGGTCCGGCCCGGCGGCACGCTCGTGGTGTGCAGCGACGACCCGGGTGCAGCGGCGCTCGCCGAGGCCGCCCGCGCGGACGGGATCGCGGTGGTGACCTACGGCACCGGTGCCGCGGCGGACGTCCGGCTGGGCAGCTGGCTGACCGACGGTGGCGTGGGCGGCCACGCGACCGTCCGGTGGCCCGGTGACGCGCAGGACGTCGTGCTCGACCTGGCGGTGCCCGGAGCCCACAACGCGCTCGACGCTGCGGCGGCCTGGACCGTCGCGCGACTCCTGGGGGTCGACGGTACGACCGCCGCCGAGGGCCTCGCCGCGTTCCGGGGGACAGGCAGGCGGTTCGAGCTGCGCGGCACCGCCGGTGGCGTCCGGGTCGTCGACGACTACGCCCACCATCCGACCGAGGTCGCCGCGCTGCTGCGCGCCGCACGGCAGGTCGCCGGCGCCGGCCGCGTGCTGGTCCTCTTCCAGCCTCACCTGTTCTCCCGGACGGCGACGTTCGCCGAGGAGTTCGGCGCGGCCCTCGGACTGGCCGACGTGGCGATCGTCACCGACGTCTACGCGGCCCGCGAGGACCCGGACCCCGCCGTCACGGGCGAGCTGATCACCCGCCACGTGCCTGAGCCCACGACGACGGCCTTCATCCCGGACCGGTTCGAGGCGGCGGCCGCGCTCGGGCGTCTGGCACGCCCGGGCGACCTGGTGCTCACGGTCGGCGCAGGAGACGTCACCGAGCTCGCCCCTGTCGTCCTCGACGCGGTCCCGACCGCGCCCGGCTCGTGACGGGCCGCTGATGAGACCACCGCCACGTCCCCGCCGGGTGGCCCCCGTCGCCGCGGACCCGACACCCCCGTCTGCGCGTCCCGCCGGCGCCCCGGCGACGAGTCCGGCGACGAGTCCCGCGACGAGGCCGGCCACGAATCCGGCCAGCAAGCCACCCACGGTGCCGCCGGACGTGGTCCGCAGGCCCGACGAGGTCGTGGTCGCCACCCCGGGGACGTTCACCGACCTGCGGCGTTGGCGTCCGTCCCGTCCGCCGGTGGTGTCCACCGGCTCGGCGGCACGCTTCGCGGAACGGGTGACCCTGCGCCGCAACCTCGCCCGACGACGGCTGGTGATCGCCGGGGGGGCCGTGGCAGGGCTCGCGGCGGTCGCCTGGACCCTCTTCTTCTCTCCTGTGCTTGCGCTCGACACCCGCGACCTCCAGGTCGAGGGGGAGGGGACGGTCGTGGACGTCTCCGCCGTCGCCGCCGTCGTCCAGGTGCAGGACGGCACGCCCCTGCCGCGGCTGGACACCGTCGCCCTGCGACGCGCGATCCTGGACGTCCCGGGGGTGCGGGCCGCGGTCGTGGCGCGCGCGTGGCCGCACGGGCTGCACATCACCGTCGTGTCCCGCGAGCCGGTGGCCGCGGTGCCGGACGGGCACGGCTTCGCACTCCTGGACGTCGAGGGCGTCCAGGTCGGCCGCGGTGACGCGCCGCCGGACGGGCTGCCGGTGGTCTCGGTCCCGCGGGACGACAAGGATGCGCGTGCGATGACAGCCGTGCTCGCGGTGCTCCAGGAGCTGCCGCCCGAGCTGGCCGCCCAGGTCGTCTCGGCTTCTGCGGACACGCGTGACACGGTGGCCCTCGGCCTGAGCGACGGCGCCAAGGTCGAGTGGGGGAGCCCCGAGGACGGCGCCCTCAAGGTGCGGGTGCTCACCACGTTGCGTGCGGCGGAGGCGAGCAAGGGCGCAGCCGTCTTCGACGTCTCCGCGCCGACGCTCCCGATCACCCGTTCCTGACCTCGCCGTCCCCCCGCCGGGGCAGCCAATCTCGCGACACGCGCGGTCGGTCGTTGCCGGGTCGCGGATCCGGACCTACCGTCGCACTCGACAACATCTGACATAACTCTAACCTTCGACTTGAACGTGAAGGTTTGCGATCGCAGGACGAGAGGCACCGACGTGGCAGCTCCGCAGAACTACCTGGCGGTCATCAAGGTGGTGGGCATCGGGGGCGGTGGCGTGAACGCCGTCAACCGGATGATCGAGGTCGGCCTCAAGGGCGTCGAGTTCATCGCGATCAACACCGATGCGCAGGCTTTGCTGATGTCCGACGCCGACGTCAAGCTCGACGTCGGTCGCGAGCTGACCCGCGGACTGGGTGCCGGCGCCGACCCCGAGGTCGGCAAGAAGGCTGCCGACGACCACGCGGAGGAGATCGAGGACGTCCTGCGCGGTGCGGACATGGTGTTCGTCACGGCCGGCGAGGGTGGTGGCACCGGCACCGGTGGCGCCCCCGTCGTGGCCCGCATCGCCCGCTCGCTCGGTGCGCTGACGATCGGTGTGGTCACCCGGCCGTTCACCTTCGAGGGCCGGCGCCGTTCCGTGCAGGCCGACTCCGGCATCGACCAGCTGCGCTCCGAGGTCGACACCCTCATCGTCATCCCGAACGACCGGCTGCTGTCCATCTCGGACAGGTCCGTCTCGGTGCTCGACGCCTTCCACTCCGCCGACCAGGTGCTGCTCTCGGGTGTCCAGGGGATCACCGACCTGATCACCACGCCGGGCCTGATCAACCTCGACTTCGCCGACGTGAAGAGCGTCATGCAGGGCGCCGGCAGCGCGCTCATGGGCATCGGCTCCGCCCGCGGCGAGGACCGTGCGGTCCAGGCCGCCGAGCTCGCGATCTCGTCCCCGCTGCTCGAGGCGAGCATCGACGGGGCTCACGGCGTCCTGCTCTCCATCCAGGGCGGCTCCGACCTGGGCCTGTTCGAGATCAACGAGGCGGCCCGCCTGGTCCAGGAGGCGGCGCACCCCGAGGCGAACATCATCTTCGGTGCTGTCATCGACGACGCCCTCGGCGACGAGGTGCGCGTGACGGTCATCGCGGCAGGCTTCGACAGCGGCTCGCCGACGGTCCGCACGGACAGCCGCGCGCTCGGACAGATCTCGGGCGCCCCGCGCTTCCCGGTCACCGAGCCCGCGGCACGGCCGGCGACCTTCGACCTGCCCCCCGCCGTGCCGAGCCCGCACCGTGGACCGCAGGAGACCTGGCGCACGCCGGAGCCTGTCGCGCCGGTCGCCGACGAGCGGTCCGCCGATGGCGCCCACCGCGACGAGGTCGCCGTCCCGTCCTTCCTGGCCGACGAGCGGGAGCCCCGCACCGGGGCCGTCGAGGTGCCCCGGGTGTTCGAGGACCGTCCTGCCCGCCGGGGCACCGACGACCTCGACCTGCCTGACTTCCTCAAGAACCCGCAGTGACGGCTGCGGCGCCACCCCTGCTCGAGGTCGACCTCGGCCCAGGGGTGCGCGCCGCGTTCACCGTCGCCGGCTTCAACCTCAGCACGCTCGTCGGCGACGACGCACGGGAGACAGTCCTGGCGCGCCGGCAGGCCCTGGGGGAGTGGATCGGGGCGCCCGTCGTCCTGGCACGCCAGGTGCACGGGCGCGGCGTCCACCTCTGCTCGTCGTCGGACGTCGACAGCCCGGCGGACGGGCTCCCCGTCCTGGAGGCCGACGCGCTCGTGGCGACCAGCTCCGAGGTGGCGGTCGCCGTCCTGGTCGCGGACTGCGTGCCGGTGCTCCTGGCCGACCCGTCGTCCGGTCTGGTTGCTGCGGTGCACGCCGGGCGGCAGGGCCTGGTCGCCGGTGTGGTCGACGCAGCCGTCGGCGCCCTGGTCGAGCGTGGCGTGGACGTCGGCGGCCTGCGCGCCGTCGTCGGTCCCGCGGTGTGCGGCGCGTGCTACGAGGTGCCCGCAGCCCTGCGTGACGAGGTCGACGCCGCCGTACCCGGAACCGGCGCGGTCACCTCCTGGGGCACACCGTCCCTCGACCTGCCCGCGGGGGTGCGCAGCCGGCTGACGGCGCTGGGCGTGTCGCACGTCAGCCGCGTCGACGCCTGCACGATGACCGACGAGAGGTGGTTCTCGCACCGGGCGTCACAGGCGCGGCAGGACCGGCCGGCCGGGCGGTTCGCGGCAGTGGTCCGGGCTGCACCCTGAGTCGCCGGGACCGCGTGTCGCGCGGGTCGCCAGGATCGGGCTGGGTTAGCGTGATGACGACCGGATCGCGGCCCTCGGGCGGTGGTCCACCGAGGACGACCGTTCAGGATGGAGGCCGCGATGGCCGGAGCGCTGCGCAAGACGATGCTGTACCTGGGCCTGGCCGAGGGCGATCGGCACGGACAGGGCGAGTACGTCGACGAGTACGACGAGGAGTACGCCGTGCCGCACGAGTACGAGGCTGAGGTCACCCCGCTGCACCGGTCGGCCACCCGTGGCACGACCCTGACGCAGAACCACGCGCCGGCCCCCGAGCTGCGCCGCATCACCACCGTGCACCCGCGGTCGTACAACGACGCCCGCGTGATCGGCGAGGCCTTCCGGTCGGGCACCCCGGTCATCATGAACCTGTCCGAGATGACGGACGCGGACGCCAAGCGTCTCGTCGACTTCTCCGCCGGCCTCATCTTCGGGCTGCACGGCGCCATCGAGCGGGTCACGAGCAAGGTCTTCCTGCTCTCGCCCGAGCACGTCGAGGTCACGGGCGAGGAGCAGGTGGTCGCCGGCGAGCAGCGCGCCGGCTTCTACAACCAGAGCTGACCCAGGGCTGTCATGGTCGGCATCCTCCGGAACGTCCTGTACCTCGTCGTCCTGGTCTTCTTCCTGTTCCTCCTGGCCCGGCTGATCCTGGACTGGGTGCAGGTCTTCGCGCGCAGCTGGCGACCACGGGGTGTGGCGCTCATCCTCGCGGAGGCGACGTACACCGTGACGGACCCGCCGCTCAAGGCCATCCGGCGCGTCGTGCCGCCTCTGAACCTCGGCGGTCTGCGGCTGGACCTGGCGTTCCTGCTGCTCATGATCCTGTGCTCGGTGCTGCTGAACGTCATTCCCCTTCTCTAGCGACACGCCGGGTTCGTTCACCCTGAGGCTCTTCGGCGGTGGGCAATGTCCGCTAACGTGAGCCGAGGCGGTCGGCGGACTGCCCCGGCCCGACCAGCGCGATACCCGAGGTGAGACCATGGCTCTGCTGACCGCAGATGACGTCCTGAACAAGAAGTTCCAGGCGACCAAGTTCCGTGAGGGCTACGACCAGGACGAGGTCGACGACTTCCTGGACGAGGTCGTCAACACGTTGCGTGCGGTCACGGCGGAGAACGACGACCTCAAGGGGAAGCTCGCCGCAGCCGAACGCCGGATCGCCGAGCTCAGCAGGTCGGGCGGTGACGCCGCCCCGGCAGCCGTCGCAGCGCCCGTCGCCCTGCAGAAGCCCGAGCCGGAGCCCGAGCCCGAGCCGGCAGCGGTCTCGGCGCCCATCGCCCCCGTCGCCGCCCCGGTGCAGGAGCGCGTCGTCGCGGCTGCCCCGGCGCCCCAGCGGATCAGCGAGCCGGAGTCCGCCACCGGCATGCTCCAGCTGGCCCAGAAGCTGCACGACGACTACGTCCGCTCCGGCCAGGAGGAGGGCGACCGGATCATCACGGAGGCCAAGACCCAGGCGACGCGGATCGTGGGCGAGGCCGAGGAGACCTCGAACCGCACCCTCGCCCAGCTCGAGCAGGAGCGCAGCCTCCTCGAGCGCAAGATCGACGAGCTCCGGGTCTTCGAGCGCGACTACCGGACCCGCCTGAAGAGCTACCTGGAGAACCTCCTCGGGGACCTCGACGCGCGCGGCACGACTGTCGCACCTCGCTCCGGCGGGGACCAGGGCCTGCAGTTCAACGGCTGACCCGAACCACCCGCCAGCCCAGCCTGACCCGACGTACGACGCACCACACCGGGCGACCGGTGTGGTGCGTTGTGCGTCATCCGTGGGAGGTCTACTCTCGCGTGACCTTCAGTAACAGGGAGAGACATGGCCATCGATGACACGGTGAGCGCGACCATCGCGCCCGTCGCCGCCCACGAGATGCCCGACCTGGCGAAGGCGGTGCGCACCTTCCCGGTCCGCGCCGGGGAGAAGCCGTGGACGGTCAAGGAGGTCCGGGCCATCGCCGACGACCTCACCGTGGAGATCGCACGTCTGCGGGTCGAGCTGTCCACCGCAGACGCCGACCTGTCCGAGCTCCTGCGCTACTCCGGCGACGGCGCCGGTGACGACCAGGCGGACTCGGGTTCGAGCGCCCTCGAGCGCGAGCAGGAGCTCACGCTGGTCAACAACACGCGTGACCTCCTCGACCAGAACGTGCACGCCCTCGAGCGGGTCGGTGCGCCGGGCTTCGGGACCTGCGAGTCCTGCGGCGAGGCGATCGGCAAGGCGCGCCTCCAGGCGTTCCCCCGGGCCACCCTGTGCGTGTCGTGCAAGGCCCGCCAGGAGCGTCGCTGACCCGTGCGTGTCACCCGCCGTCCGCTCGTCCTGACTCTCTTCCTGCTGGCGCTGGTCGTCTTCGCGGTCGACCAGCTCACCAAGGTCTGGGCGGTCGCGAACCTCTCCGGCGCTGAGCGCACCCCGTTGCTCGGCGACCTGCTGGGTCTGAGCCTGCTCTACAACCCTGGGGCCGCCCTCAGCTTCGCGACAGGCATGACCTGGGTCTTCACCGTCGCCGCCGTCGTGGTGACCGTCGTCATCGTGCGGGTCGCGAACCGCCTCGGCTCGCGCGGCTGGACTGTGGCGCTCGGTCTGCTCCTGGGTGGCGCGCTCGGCAACCTCGCCGACCGCCTGCTGCGGCAGCCCGGTTTCGCGCGCGGTCACGTCGTGGACTTCATCGCGTACGGCCGGCTGTTCGTCGGGAACGTGGCAGACATCGCCATCGTGACGGCGGCGGTCCTGGTGGTCCTGCTCACCCTGCGCGGCATCGGTGTGGACGGGCGGCGTGGGGAGGAGTCCGCGGCGGGTCGGCACGCGCTCCCGCACGCGGCCGGCGACGACGCGCTTCCCGACGAGACCGTCGCACCCGAGCACGAGCCCCGCGGCGCTCACCGCGCCGACGCGCTAGCCGAGGACGGATGAGCGGCGTGCGCTCGATGCCCGTCCCCGACGGGCTCGCCGGTGAACGGGTGGACGCCGGGCTGTCCCGCCTCCTGGGGGTCTCGCGCACGCGCGTCGCCGAGCTGACCGCGGCAGGAGCCGTGACCGTCGACGGCAAGGAGGTCGGCAAGTCCGACCGCCTGCCTGCCGGGGCGTGGCTCGAGGTGGACCTCGACGTCCTCGACGCCCGTGCTGTCCAGGCCGCCGAGGCGGAGGTCGGTGCTGCCGAGCCGGTTCCGGGGATGATCATCCGCTACGACGACGACGACCTCGTGGTCGTCGACAAGCCCGTCGGCGTCGCTGCGCACGCCTCTCCGGGATGGACCGGCCCGACGGTCGTGGGCGCGCTCGCCGCGGCCGGCTACCGGGTCGCGACGTCGGGCGCGGCCGAGCGCCAGGGCATCGTGCACCGGCTCGACGTCGGGACGTCGGGGCTGATGGTCGTCGCGAAGAGCGAGCACGCGTACTCGGTCCTCAAGCGGGCGTTCAAGGAACGCACTGTCGACAAGATCTACCACGCGGTCGTCCAGGGGCATCCGGAGCCCACCACCGGGACCATCGACGCGCCGATCGGCCGGCATCCCACAGCGGACTACAAGTTCGCCGTGACGTCGGCAGGCAAGCCGTCGGTCACCCACTACGAGGTCCTCGAGATGTTCCCGGCCGCGTCGCTGGTCGAGGTGCACCTGGAGACCGGGCGCACCCACCAGATCCGGGTGCACATGGCGGCGCTGCGGCACCCGTGCGTCGGGGACCTCACCTATGGCGGCGACCCTGCTCTGGCCGCGCGCGTGGGCCTCGGACGGCAGTGGCTGCACGCGATGCGGCTGGCGTTCGACCACCCCTCGAGCGGGCAGCGTCTCGAGATCACGAGCGAGTACCCCGAGGACCTGCGCAGCGCCCTGGACGTCCTGCGGGACTCCTACCGCTGAGCCACTCGCCGGCCGCTCGCAGGCCGGTCGGTGGCTGGTCGGTGGCCGGGATGTCAGAGGGGGCGACCTAGAATCTCCCGCATGGCATCCGCAGGTGGCTCAGACTTCGTCCACCTGCACGTCCACACCGAGTACTCGATGCTCGACGGCGCCGCCAAGCTCGACGACCTCTTCGCCGAGGCCGGTCGGCTCGGCCAGACGGCCATCGCCACCACCGACCACGGCTTCCTGTTCGGGGCGTACGACTTCTGGAACAAGGCCCGCAAGGCCGGCATCAAGCCGATCATCGGCGTCGAGGCCTACGTCACCCCCGGGACCAGCCGGTTCGACAAGACCCGCGTCAAGTGGGGCGAGGCGCACCAGAAGGACGACGACGTCTCCGGCGGCGGCGCGATCACCCACCTGACGATGTGGGCGCGCACCACGGAGGGCATGCACAACCTCTTCCGGGCCAGCTCGCTGGCCTCCCTCGAGGGTCAGATGGGCAAGTGGCCCCGGATGGACCGCGAGCTGCTCTCCCGGTACGCCGGCGGTCTCACGGCCGCGACCGGCTGCCCGTCGGGCGAGGTCCAGACCAGGCTCCGGCTCGGTCAGTACGACCAGGCGCTCCGTGCGGCGGGTGAGCTGCAGGACATCTTCGGCAAGGAGAACTTCTACGTCGAGCTGATGGACCACGGGCTCGACCTCGAGGCGCGCGTCCAGAAGGACCTCCTGCGGATCGCCCAGGAGATCGGTGCGCCGATCCTGGCCACCAACGACCTGCACTACGTCCGACGCGACGACGCCGCCTCGCACGACGCGCTCCTGTGCATCAACTCGGGCTCGACCCTGGCAGAGCCGGACCGGTTCAAGCTCGACGGCGACGGCTACTACGTCAAGTCCGCGCAGGAGATGCGACGCCTGTGGGCCGAGCTGCCGGAGGCCTGCGACAACACGCTCCTCCTGGCCGAGCAGTGCGACGTGTCGTTCAACACCAACGCCAACTTCATGCCGAACTACCCGTGCCCTCCCGGCGAGGACGAGACGTCGTGGTTCGTCAAGGAGGTCGAGAAGGGCCTGCAGCACCGGTACCCGTCAGGCGTCCCGGAGGAGGTCCGGCGGCAGGCGGAGTTCGAGACCGAGGTCATCACCGGGATGGGCTTCCCGGGCTACTTCCTGGTCGTCGCCGACTTCATCAACTGGGCCAAGGACAACGGCATCCGCGTCGGGCCGGGCCGAGGCTCCGGTGCGGGCTCGATGGCCGCCTACGCCATGCGGATCACCGACCTCGACCCGCTCCAGCACGGCCTCATCTTCGAGCGCTTCCTCAACCCCGACCGGGTGTCGATGCCCGACTTCGACGTCGACTTCGACGAGCGCCGTCGCGGCGAGGTCATCCGCTACGTCACCGACAAGTACGGCGAGGACCGCGTCGCGCAGATCGTGACCTACGGGACGATCAAGGCCAAGCAGGCGCTCAAGGACTCCTCCCGGCTCCTCGGCTTCCCCTTCGCGATGGGGGAGAAGCTCACCAAGGTCATGCCGCCGGCCATCATGGGCAAGGACATCTCGCTCACCGGCATCTTCGACCCCCAGGACAAGCGCTACCCCGAGGCGGAGGAGTTCCGTCAGCTGCACGCGGCCGACCCCGACGCCCAGCGCGTCGTGGAGCTGGCGCAGGGCATCGAGGGCCTCAAGCGCCAGTGGGGGGTGCACGCGGCCGGCGTGATCATGTCGAGCGAACCGCTCATCGACATCATCCCGGTGATGCGTCGCCCGCAGGACGGCGCCATGATCACGCAGTTCGACTACCCCACCTGTGAGGGCCTCGGCCTGATCAAGATGGACTTCCTCGGGCTGCGCAACCTGACGATCCTCGACGACGCGCTGGCCAACATCGAGATGAACGGCAAGCCCCGGATCGAGGTCGAGGCCCTCCCGCTCGACGACCCGGCGACCTACGAGCTGCTCGGACGCGGTGACACCCTCGGCGTGTTCCAGCTCGACGGCGGCGGTATGCGCACCCTCCTGCGCCTCATGCGACCGGACAACTTCGAGGACATCTCGGCCGTCGGCGCGCTCTACCGGCCGGGCCCCATGGGTGCGAACTCGCACACCAACTACGCGCTGCGCAAGAACGGCCTGCAGCCCGTCGTCCCGATCCACCCCGAGCTGGCGGAGTCCCTGCAGGAGATCCTCGGCGCGACCTACGGCCTGATCGTCTATCAGGAGCAGGTCATGGCCATCGCGCAGAGGGTCGCGGGGTACAGCCTCGGCCAGGCGGACATCCTGCGCCGCGCCATGGGCAAGAAGAAGAAGGAGGAGCTGGACAAGCAGTTCGCCGGCTTCTCGGCAGGCATGCGCGAGCGCGGCTACTCCGAGGCAGCGGTCAAGACGCTCTGGGACATCCTGCTGCCCTTCTCCGACTATGCCTTCAACAAGGCCCACTCCGCGGCCTACGGCGTGGTCTCATACTGGACCGCGTACCTCAAGGCGAACTACCCCACCGAGTACATGGCGGCGCTGCTCACCAGCGTGCGCGACGACAAGGACAAGTCGGCGCTCTACCTGGGTGAGTGCCGCCACATGGGGATCACCGTCCTGCCCCCGGACGTGAACTCGTCCTCGGCCAACTTCACCGCCGTCGGCGTCGACATCCGCTTCGGGCTGACGGCCGTCCGCAACGTCGGCGCGAACGTCGTGGACGCGATCGTCGCCTCGCGGGAGCAGAAGGGCGCCTTCACCTCCTTCACCGACTTCCTCGACAAGGTGCCCGCGGTGGTGTGCAACAAGCGCACCATCGAGTCGCTGATCAAGGCGGGGGCGTTCGACTCGCTGGCGCCGAGCAGGCGAGCCCTCCTGCTCAAGCACGAGGAGGCCGTCGACCTGGTCATCGACGTCAAGCGCGAGGAGGCGAAGGGGCAGTTCGACCTCTTCGCGGACCTCGCCGGCAGCGCGGACGAGCCGGTCGGCTTCTCGGTCACGATCCCCGACGTCCCCGACTGGGACAAGAAGCAGCGGCTCGCCTTCGAGAGGGAGATGCTCGGCCTCTACGTGTCGGACCACCCGCTGTCCGGGCTCGAGCACGTGCTGGCGGCCGCCGCCGACTGCTCGATCGCCACGCTCATGGCCGACGAGACCCGGGCCGACGGCTCGATGGTCGCGGTCTGCGGGCTGGTGACGTCGCTGCAGCGCAAGATGTCCAAGAACGGCAACCCGTGGGCTGCCGTCACGCTGGAGGACATCGACGGGTCGGTCGAGATCATGTTCTTCGGTGAGACCTACCTGGCGTACTCGACGGTCCTGGCGGAGGACGCCGTCATCACCGTCCGCGGCCGCGTGCGTCGCCGGGACGAGACGATGCAGCTCCAGGCGGTCGAGGTCTGGCTCCCAGACGTCTCCGTCGCGGAGAGCAAGCCGGTCACGATCACGCTTCCGGTGGCCCGGTGCACCCCGCCGGTCGTCGAACGGCTGCGGGAGATCCTGGCCGACCATCCCGGCGTCACCGAGGTGCACCTCAAGCTCACCCAGCCAGGCCGGGCGACGGTCATGCGGCTCGAGGAGAGCCTGCGGATCGACAGGTCACCCGCGCTCTACGGCGACCTCAAGGCGCTCCTCGGCCCCGGGTGCCTCACCGCCTGACGTCGCAGCAGGCTCCCGTCCCGGGGTCGCCACCTAGACTCGCCCGGTGATCCACCTGACGCCCGAGCAGCACGTGTTCGTCACCGAGCGTCACCTGGCGACCCTGACCACGCTGCGCGCCGACGGGTCACCGCACGTCGTCCCGGTCGGCTTCACCTGGGACGGCGACCTCGGCCTGCTGCGGATCACCACCAGGGACGGCTCCGCCAAGGTGCGCAACATCGAGCGGGCCGCCGACCTCGCGGGTGGCGCGCGGGCTGCGGTCTGCCAGGTGGACGGCGGTCGCTGGCTGACGTTCGAGGGCCGCATCGAGGTGTCCCGCGACCCCGACGAGGTCGCGGACGCGGTGCGCCGCTACGCCGTGCGCTACCGCCAGCTCGAGTTCGACGCCCGCCGGATCGTGCTGCGGCTGACGGTGGACCGGGTGCTCGGCTCGGACTACATGACGCGCTGACCGGGGCCCGGGCGACGGTCCACCGTGCTCGGTCGGTCCTCGGCGGCTCAGCCGACGCGGTAGCGGTGCTCACCGGCAGGCAGGGCCACGACGACCTCGTCACCTGACGTCAGCTGACGTCCGCGGCGCTGCTCGACCTCGCCGTTAACGCTCACCTCGCCGTCCGTGAGCAGCGCACGCGCCTGCGCGCCGCTGTCGGCGATCCCTGCGAGCTTGAGGAACTGGCCGAGGCGGATGCCGCCCTCCTGGACGTCGACAGTCTGCGCACCCATGGCCGCAGTGTGCCACGCGCCGGCCCGCCTAGACTTTCCGGGTGATCTCCCGGATCGACCTGCGTGGTCGCACCCTCACCGCCCGTCAGCTGGCGGCAACCCTGCCCCGACCCGACCTCGACGTCGCCGGTGCAGCGGAGCAGGTCGCCCCCCTCCTCGATGACGTCCGCCGGCGTGGCGCGGCGGCCCTCCGTGACCTCGCCGAGCGCTTCGACGGTGTGCGGCCCGAGCACCTTCGCGTCCCCGTCGAGGCTCTCGCCGCAGCCCTGAAGGATCTCGACAGCGGAGTCCGCGCGGCTCTGGAGGAGGCGATCGTCCGCGTCCGCACGGTTCACGCCGCCCAGGTGCCGGTTGGCCTGAGCGTCGACCTGGCCCCCGGGGCGCAGGTGCGCCAGCGCTGGCTCCCCGTCGGGCGCGTCGGCCTGTACGTGCCCGGCGGGCTGGCCGTCTACCCGTCGTCGGTGGTGATGAACGTCGTGCCGGCTCAGGAGGCAGGCGTCCGCTCGCTCGTGGTCACGAGCCCGCCACAGCGGTCGAACGGAGGACTCCCGCACCCCACGGTCCTGGCGGCGTGCGCCCTCCTCGGGGTGGACGAGGTCTACGCCGTGGGTGGGGCGCAGGCCGTCGCCATGCTCGCCTACGGCGCGTCGGGGGAGACGGCCGACGACGGCGAGACCCTCTGCGAGCCGGTCGACGTGGTGACCGGTCCCGGCAACCAGTACGTGACTGCAGCGAAGAGGCTCGTCCGCGGGGTCGTCGGCATCGACTCCGAGGCCGGTCCTACCGAGATCGCCGTGCTCGCGGACGGCGGGGCCGACCCCGCCCACGTCGCCGCAGACCTGGTCTCGCAGGCGGAGCACGGGCCGACCTCGGCCTCGGTCCTGGTCACGTGGTCGCCGGAGCTCGCCGACGCCGTGGAGCAGATCCTGCCCGGGGTGGTCTCCGCGACCCGTCACAGCGAGCGGGTGGCGACGGCGCTGGGCGGCCCGCAGTCGGCCGTCGTGCTGGTCGACGACCTCGAGCAGGGCCTGGCGGTGGTCAACGCCTATGGAGCCGAGCACCTGGAGATCCAGACGGCTGACGCCGCTGCCGTGGCCGAGCGGATTACGAGCGCTGGGGCGATCTTCGTCGGCCCGTACTCGCCGGTGTCCCTCGGCGACTACATGGCCGGGTCGAACCACGTCCTGCCCACCGGTGGCTGTGCGCACTACGCGAGCGGGCTGGGTGTGCACAGCTTCCTGCGCGCCGTTCAGGTCATCGAGTACAGCGCGGGAGCCCTCGAGGTCCTCGCTGACCGGATCGTCGCCATCGCCGACGACGAGGACCTCCCCGCCCACGGTGAGGCCGTCCAGGTCCGCTTCGCCCGCTGAGGCCGCAGGCAGGTTTCGGTCGGATGACCTGAGCGCCGGTCGGTGCAGCCTCAGCCCACCCCGAGGGCGAACGGCAGGACCGCGCGGGCACCGGCCTCGCGGAGCAGGCGCGTCGCCACGGTTGCCGTCCACCCGGAGTCGTACCTGTCGTCGACGAGCAGCACCGCGCGGCCCGTGAGCTGGTCGGCCTCCCCAGCCGGGAGGTCCAGCTTGAGGCGGCGGAGCACACCGGCCAGACGCTGGGCCGAGTTCACGTCGTGCCGCCCGGCGGGCAGGTCCCTGCGTGGGCCGAGCACGTCCAGCACGGGCACGCCGAGATGGCGTGCGACACCCGCTGCGAGGTGCTCGACCAGCTCGGGCCGGGCAGCCGAGCGGACCGGGACGACGACGTCCACGTCCGGGGCCCACGAGTCGAGCACGTCCAGCACGGGGCGGCGCAGCGCGGGCGGGAGGGGACCGTCGGCAGGCGTGGTCCCGCCGCCGTCCGCGAAGAGGTCACGGAGCACCGACCCCCAGCCGAGCGCGTCGAGGCGTGAGACGGCTCGCCCGGGCTCTGCCCCGATCGCAGGTCCGATGCGCCCGCTCACCGGGAAGCCGAGCGAGGCCATGCCCGTCGGCCACTGCCGGCGTGGTGAGAGCTCGACACCGGGCACCGACAGGAGCGAGCGGGCCAGGGCGACCGACTCGGCGTCCGGCGCGCCCTCGCTCGCGCCGGGGCTGCACACGTCGCACCTGCCGCACCGCCAGTCGTCCCCGGGCACCTCCGGATCGTCCAGGGCCGTCCGCAGGAAGCGCATCCGGCAGCGGTCCGTCGTCACGTAGTCGAGCATCGCCTGCTGCTCGAGCGCCCGCGTGGCGGCGACCCGGGCGTACCTGACGGCGTCGTAGGACCAGGGTCTGCCGGTCGACTCCCAGCCCCCGCGCACCCGGTGCACCGCGCCGTCGACGTCGAGCACCTTCAGGAGGAGCTCGAGGCGCGCCCGCCGCAGGCTCACCCGGGCCTCGAGAGCCGCGGTCGACAGGACTCCGCCCGCCTCGCTCAGGGCGGCCAGGGTCGCGCGGACGTCCGCCTCGGGCGGGAAGGACATCGAGGCGAACCAGTCCCAGATCGCCTTGTCCTCACGCCCGGGGAGCAGGATCACCTCGGCACGCTCGGTGGCGCGCCCGGCTCGGCCGACCTGCTGGTAGTAGCTGATGGGCGAGCTCGGCGCGCCCAGGTGCACCACGAAGCGCAGGTCGGGCTTGTCGAAGCCCATCCCCAGTGCCGACGTGGCCACGAGCGCCTTGACACGGTTCGCGAGCAGGTCCTGCTCGAGCTCCAGCCGCTCGGCAGGGTCCGTCTGGCCGGTGTAGGCGCGGGCCTCGATCCCCGACCGGCGCAGGTGCGTCGCGACCTGCTCGGTGGCGGCGACCGTCAGGCAGTAGACGATCCCGGAGCCGGGCATGGCAGGAAGCCGCTCGGCGAGCCAGGCCAGCTGGGACGCCGCATCGGGGAGGGAGTGGACCGACAGGTGCAGGCTCTCGCGGTCGAGCGAGCCCCGGAGCACGAGGACGCCCTCGGTCAGACCGCCGCCAGGGGCCTCGTGCGCCATCTGCTCCGCGACGTCAGCGGTGACGCGGGCGTTGGCCGTCGCTGTGGTCGCGAGCACCGGCGTGCCCGCGGGGAGCTCGTCCAGGAGCGTGGTGATCCGCCGGTAGTCGGGCCGGAAGTCGTGGCCCCAGTCCGAGATGCAGTGCGCCTCGTCGATCACCAGGAGCCCTGCGTCGTGCGCGAGCCGCGGCAGCACCTCGTCCCTGAACCCGGGGCTGTTCAGCCGCTCGGGGGAGATGAGGAGGACGTCCGTCTCGCCGGCCCGGACCCGCTCGTGGACGCCCTCCCACTCGTCGGTGTTGGCCGAGTGGATGGTCTCGGCCCGGATCCCGGCACGGCGGGCGCCCTCGACCTGGTTGCGCATCAGGGCCAGGAGCGGCGAGACGATGACCGTCGGGCCGGCTCCCTGCCGGCGCAGCAGCGCCGTGGCGACGAAGTACACGGCCGACTTGCCCCAGCCGGTGCGCTGCACGACGAGCGCGCGACGGCGGTCGGCGACCAGCGCCTCGATGGCGGTCCACTGGTCCTCCCGCAGGCGCGCGTCCGGCCGCCCGACGAGGGACCGGAGCACCTCCTCACCGGCTGCGCGCAGGGCGACGCGGTCGATGACGGCCCTGCCCGATGCGGGGGTCGCGCCTGACGGGGCGTCCGTGAAGGCTCGGGTGTGTGGCGTCGGGGGCATCTGCGGAGTCTGGCAGGCGCCGCCGACAGCGGCGCCCGGGCATCAACACCCGGCCCCCGCCTGCGCTGCGCGGGCGACCCCGCCGGACGAGGGGATCGGGCGGATCGAATGCGCTCGCGGACGCCCGGGCCGGTGCGACCATCGGAGGGTGAGTCGAACCGCTGCGGCCGCTGCCGTCCTCGGGTTGTCCCTCGTGCTGGGGACCGCGGCGTGCGACGTGGGGCCCGGGGACCCGGCCTCGGCGCGCGGTGGTGGACAGGTGGCCAGTGCGTCAGGCCGGTCCGACGCGAACGGGGGCTTCGGCGCGTACCGGGGTGAGGTGACGGCCGCCGACCAGTTCCGCCCCGGACTGCCGGTGATCGTGGACGAGCCCACCGCAGGCGCGCCGGCCGCGGTCGTGGTCCTGGTTCCCGGAGGGGGCTGGTCGTCGGCTGACCCGGTAGGCCTGGCGCCGTTGGCGAGAGCCCTCGCGCGTGACGGCTTCTCCGTCGTCACGATCACCTACGGCACGTCGAGCACGGGCGAGCACTACCCGGTGCCCGCAGACGACGTCGCCTGCGGGGTGGCCTTCGCCGCGCAGGCGCACCCGGGCCTGCCGGTCGTGCTGGTGGGGCACTCCGCAGGAGCACAGCTCGTCGCCCTCGTGGGCCTCGTCCCGCACATCGGGGCGGACCCGACCTGCCCGGCACCCCCGGCGGAGGCCGACGCGGTCGTCGGTCTCGCCGGTCCGTACGACATCGTGCAGACGGGCGGGGTGGCGAGCGCCCTGATGGGCGTCGACCACGCGGACGACCCGACGCTCTGGGACGAGGCCGACCCGCTGCTGCAGGCGGGCGAGCGACCGCAGGTCCCGTTCCTCCTCGTGCACGGCAAGGCCGACCCTGTCGTGCCCGTCGTGTTCACCACCGACTTCGGCGCAGCCCTGCGAGCCGGTGGCCACGACGTGACGGTGGACCTGCTGCCCGGTGTCGACCACTCCACCGTGTACCGGGCCGGCGTCGTGGGTGACCTCGTCGCCGACTGGATCACCCGCACGGTCGTGCAGCCCTCGGGGTGAGGCACGAGGTGACCGCGGCGGCCTAGGATCGCTGCGGCGCGGCACAGGGCGGCGTCAGGGGGACCGTGGTCGGGAGAGTGTGACGTGCCTGTGCTTGAGCTGGTCGGGTGGCTGGGGTCCGCGGTGCTCGTCACGTCGTTGCTGCAGACCCGGGTGATGCGTTTCCGGGTGCTGAACACGGCCTCCTGCCTCGTGCTGATCGTCTACAACGCGCTCGTCGGCGTCTGGCCGATGGTCGCGATGAACGTCGTCCTGGTGGGCATCAACGTGGCGGTCATCGCCAAGCTGCTCCGCCACCGGCACGACGCGCGCTCCTACGAGGCAGTCCCCGTCGGTGTCACCGAGCCCTTCCTGCGTCAGCTCCTCGCCCGCCACGCCACGGACATCGCCGCGTTCAACCCGGACCTGCCTGCCGACGTCACGGCCCGCGCCGACCACGCCTTCCTGGTCAGCTCCGCGGACCAGGTCGTGGGCGTGGTCCTGTCGCGCGACGGCGACGAGCCGGGTGAGCAGCGCGTCCTGCTCGACTACGTGCTGCCTCCGTTCCGCGACTTCACGCCCGGGGAGTTCGTCTTCCGGCCCGACGGCCCGTTCGCCGCGCTGGGCACCACGCGCGTCGTGGCGTCGCCGGGCATGGCGGCCTCCGAGAAGTACCTGCGCACCGTCGGCTTCGTGGCCCGCGGGGACGAGCGCGTGCTGGAGCTCGCGCGCTGACCCACGCCTGACCGGGCGTTTCGCCGGGTGGGTCCCCGGATCAGTCAGGTGGCCCGGTCACCACGTCGAGGCCGGCGAGGTCGGGCAGCGCGAGCCGGTCGCCGGCACGGCTGACGTCGCGGGTGGCGACGACTGCATCGACGGGCACCGCACCACCGATGTGCGGGAACAGCTCCCCGTCGACGTCGTCCCAGCGCACGGGTACGCCGGCCTGAGCCAGGGCGCCCTCGTCGATCACGAGGAGCACGAGGTCCTCGACCGGCACGTCACCGTAGAAGGCGTCGCCGACGCCGGTGAGCTGACGCGACGTCGAGGCGTGCACGAAGCCGACGTCCTCGACCCACGCACCGCGGGTGGACCTGCGGTAGGCCCCGTCCTCGAGCGCGTCGAGCCAGTCGGTCCGCATCGCGAGGTGCAGCAGGGTGCCCATGATGCGAGGCTAACCAACCGCCGCTCCGGGGCGTCGTTACGATCGGGCGCGTGACGACCGACCGGGCAGGGCTCCCGCTACGCCCCGAGCTCCGCGGCCTCGAGCCCTACGGTGCGCCCCAGCTCGACGTGCCTGTGCTGCTCAACGTCAACGAGAACCCCTACCCGCCGTCCGCGGCGGTGGTCCGTGACATCGGTGCCGCAGCGCAGGAGGCGGCCCGGGGTCTGAACAGGTATCCCGACCGTGACTTCCCGGCCCTGCGTGCCGACCTGGCTGCCTACCTGCTGGCCGAGTCCGGGGTGGCCCTGGACGTCGACCAGATCTGGGCGGCGAACGGCTCGAACGAGGTGATGCTGCACCTCCTGCAGGCCTTCGGCGGCCCGGGCCGCACAGCGCTGTCGTTCGCGCCGACCTACTCGATGTACCCCGCGTACGCGCGGGACACGTCCACCGCCTGGGTGGCCGGCCGACGCGCGGAGGACTTCACGCTGGACGTGCCCGGAGCACTGGCCGCCGTCCGCGAGCACGCGCCCTCCGTGATCCTGCTGGCGAGCCCGAACAACCCGACAGGCACGGCGTTGTCGCTCGCGGCCGTCGAGGCGGTGCTCGAGGCGGCAGCGGCCGTTCCCGGGGGCTGCGTCGTGGTCGTCGACGAGGCGTATGCCGAGTTCCGGCGCGCCGGTACACCGTCGGCCCTGGAGCTGCTGAGCCGCCACCCCCACCTGGCGGTATCCCGCACGATGTCCAAGGCGTTCGGCCTCGCCGGGGCCCGCGTCGGCTACCTCGCTGCTTCCCCCGCGCTGGTGGACGCCCTGCGTGTGGTCCGGCTGCCTTACCACCTGTCGGCCGTGACCCAGGCTGTCGCGCGTGCCGCTCTCGCCCACTCCGCCGAGCTCATGGCGCAGGTCGGCGAGCTGCGTACCGAGCGCGACGCGACGGTGGCGTGGCTGCGGGCCCGTGGGCTCACGGTCGCGGACAGCGACGCGAACTTCGTCCTGTTCGGCCTGTTCGACGACAGGCACCGGATCTGGGAGGGTCTGCTCGACCGGGGTGTGCTGATCCGTGAGGTCGGACCGCCCGGCTGGCTGCGCGTGTCGATCGGCACCGCGGCGGAGATGGCTGCCTTCAAGGCGGCCCTGGTGGAGGTTGGTGGACTGTGAGCGAGTCGGCGACGGGCTCTGGTACGGCGCCACGCGCCCGGACGGCACGGGTGGAGCGCACCACGTCCGAGTCGAGCGTGCTCGTCGAGGTCGACCTCGACGGGACGGGGAGGACCGAGATCTCGACGTCGGTGCCGTTCTACGACCACATGCTCACGGCCCTCGGCAAGCACTCGCTGATCGACCTGACGGTCCGGGCCACCGGAGACACGCACATCGACGTGCACCACACCGTCGAGGACGTCGCGATCGCCCTCGGCGAGGCGTTGCGGGAGGCGCTCGGCGACAAGGCCGGGATCGCGCGCTTCGGCGACGCCCTGGTCCCCCTGGACGAGGCGCTCGCCCAGGCGGTCGTCGACGTCTCCGGCAGGCCGTACCTGGTGCACTCCGGGGAGCCGGAGGGGCAGGAGTACCACCTGATCGGCGGTCACTTCACCGGTTCGCTCACCCGGCACGTGCTGGAGTCCGTGGCGCACCACGCCGGGATCTGCATCCACATGCGAGTCCTCGCTGGCCGGGACCCCCACCACGTCGTCGAGGCGCAGTTCAAGGCCCTGGCGCGGGCGCTGCGTGCGGCGGTCGCTCCCGACCCACGTGTGCAGGGAGTCCCGTCGACCAAGGGCACGCTGTGACCGAACCCGTGCTGGCCCCGGCCGCACTCGTGCTGACCCAGGTCGCCGCTCCCGAGGGTCTGGCTGCGGCCTGCGCGATGAGCAAGGTCGACGTCGACTCGGTGCCGACCGAGATCGGTGCCGTCGCGGTGTGCCGTTCGCTGGAGCCGGGTGGGCCGGAGCGCGCCGCCGAGGTGATCTCCGGGCTCCTGCGCAACACCCCTGTGGTGCTGCTGACCCACCGCGACGGCCAGATGACGGCGACCCGCTGGGCCGAGGGGCGCCCGGGTGACGCCGTCTCGCCGCTGCTCATGCTCGACGGTGCCCCGGCCGTCGTCGAGGAGCTCCTCCTCGGGCAGACCGGTGCCGCGGACGTGCCCGGCATGGTCAGCTCGGTCGGGATGTCGCGCTGGCAGGCCACCCGCATCCTGGCGTCCGCCGCCCGGTCGGCCCGGCGGCGTCCGGGAAGGCCGGGCGAATGAGCTCGCCGCGTGTCGTCGTGCTGGACTACGGCTTCGGCAACGTCCGCTCCGCCGTCCGCGCGCTGGAACGGGTCGGTGCCCAGGTCGAGCTCACCGCCGACGCCCACGCGGCCGCCGAGGCCGACGGGCTCGTCGTCCCGGGTGTGGGGGCGTTCGCAGCCGTCATGGCCGGGCTGCGAGCCGTGCGGGGGGACCAGATCATCGACAGGCGGCTCGCGGGCGGGCGGCCGGTGCTCGGCATCTGCGTCGGCATGCAGGTCATGTTCGAGGCGGGTGAGGAGCACGGCACGCGCGCCGAGGGCCTCGGGGAGTGGCCCGGTGTCGTCGACAGGCTCGAGGCCCCCGTCGTCCCGCACATGGGCTGGTCACGGATCCAGGCGCCGGACGACAGCGTGCTGTTCGAGGGCCTGCACGAGGAGCGGTTCTACTTCGTGCACTCCTACGCCGCACGTACCTTCCCCGCGATCGGCGGCGGCCGCTTCACCGCGCCACGTGTGACGTGGGCCGAGCACGGTGGGCCGTTCGTGGCCGCCGTGGAGAACGGGCCGCTCGCGGCCACGCAGTTCCACCCCGAGAAGTCCGGCGACGCCGGCGCACAGCTGCTGGCCACCTGGGTCGCCGGCCTGAAGGGACACTGATGAGCACCGCCCGCCGCCTCGAGCTGTTGCCTGCCGTCGACGTGGCCGGTGGCGAGGCCGTCCGCCTCGTCCAGGGTGCCGCAGGCTCGGAGACCTCCTACGGCGACCCGCTCCAGGCGGCGCTGGACTGGCAGGCCGGGGGAGCGGAGTGGATCCACCTCGTGGACCTCGACGCCGCCTTCGGCCGAGGGTCGAACGCCGCTCTGCTGGCCGACGTCGTCGCCGCCCTCGACGTCAAGGTTGAGCTGTCCGGTGGCATCCGCGACGACGACTCGCTGGAGCGCGCCCTCGCGACCGGCTGCCGCCGCGTGAACCTGGGGACGGCTGCGCTCGAGGACCCGAGGTGGACTGCGCGCGTGATCAGTGAGCGCGGCGACGCGATCGCCGTGGGGCTGGACGTCCGCGGCACCACGCTGGCCGCACGCGGGTGGACCCGCGAGGGCGGTGACCTCTGGGAGGTGCTGGCGCGGCTGGACGACGCCGGGTGCGCGCGCTACGTCGTGACGGACGTGACCAAGGACGGCACGCTCAGGGGCCCGAACCTCGACCTGCTCCAGGAGGTGTGCCGCCGCACGGACGCACCCGTGGTGGCCTCGGGCGGCATCTCGAGCCTGCCGGACCTCGCCGCGCTCCGCACGCTCGTCCCGCTCGGTCTCGAGGGTGCGATCGTCGGGAAGGCGCTGTACGCGGGCGCCTTCACGCTTCCCGAGGCGCTCGACGTGGCGGGTCGGCCGTAGGTGGCGGCTCCCGAGGCCGGTCTCCGGTCGCTGCCCCCCACGTCGGCCTTCGCGGGCGACGACGGCAGAGCCGACCCCGCGCTCGCTGACGCGCTCCGACCGGACGGGGGCTCGCTCGAGGCGGTCGTCAGGGCGCTTGCGACGGCGCGCGTGCTCGTGCCGGTGACGGCCGAGCTGGAGCAGTGCGAGGTGGGTCCGCGGGGCCTCGCGGAGGACAAGCAGGCATCGGCAGGGGTGGCCGCCCTGCGCGCCCCCGACGGACGGACGGCGCTGCCCGTCTTCAGCAGCGTCGCCGCGCTCGCCGCCTGGAGCCCGCTGGCACGGCCGGTGCCCGCGATGGGTCCCGTCGCAGCGGCGTCGGCCCGGCACGAGGGTTGGGAGCTCATGGTGGTGGACCCCGCGGGCGCCGCTGTCGTGGTGCCCCGGCCCGCGGTGGTGGCCCTCGCGGAGGGCCGGCCGTGGGAGGCCGCGGTGCGTGACGGGGCGGTGCGCTCCGACGTCCGGGAGGCGGTCCTGCGCGCCGCGCTCGCGGTCGAGCGGGTTCTCGCCGCCGAGGCGGTGCCCGGCACGCGTGCCGAGGTGGCTGTCGTGCTGGCGCTGCCGGCCGGTCTGGACCGGGCCGGGCTCGACGCCGTGGCGGCAGCGGTCGGTGCCTCGCTGGCCGCGGAGCCGCTGGTGGCGTCGGAGGTGGACTCCCTCGAGCTCCGCGTGGTGCTCGGCGACCCCTCGACGGAGGCCGGCGCCGGGGTGTGACCCCGGTCAGCCGGTGCAGGCAGTCGTCGGGGTGAACGCGCCGTCGTCTGCCAGCAGCGCCCGGAGCGTGCTCACCGGAACGATGAAGCTCTGCCCGGACGCGTTCTTCGCGTACACGACCCCGACCACCCGTCCGTCCTTGTCCAGGACCGCCGAGCCGGAGCTCCCGGGCTCGACGGCTGCGTCGGTCACCAGGACCTCGCCCAGGTTCGCGTTGAGCGGGTCGGTGGTGGACCCGATGACCTGCCCGGTCGTCAGGGTCAGCACGCCGCCCTGCGGGTAGCCCACGACCGTCACCGAGTCCCCGCGCACCGGGTCGGTCGGGGCGAGCTCGGGGAACGTGGGCAGCGGCTCGGCCGTCCGCACCACTGCCAGGTCGGCGATCGCCGCCGTGCTCGCCGCCGTCACGTCGATGTCGCGACCGTCGTAGGTCGCGACCTGCAGATCAGCCGAGTCGGCCACCACGTGCTTGTTGGTGATCAGCGTCGTCGCGTCGATCGCGAAGCCGGAACCTGTCGACAGCGAGCTGCAGCCGACGTTGCGGATCCGGACCGCCATCCGCTGCACCGAGTCGAAGCCGTCGGGGGAGAGGTTCCCGGTCCCGCTGGGCTGGGGTGCCGGCGCCGAGGACGGCACGAAGTCGGTGACCGCCGGCCCAGGCATGCGGGGGAACTCGTCGACGGCCGCACACCCGCTGGCACCGAGGGCCACGAGCACGGCGACGGCCACGACCGCCGCGCGCCTGCGCCCAGCGGTCGGGCCGGCCGTCATCGGGAGAGCTCCTGCTGGAGCGCCGTGTTGGCGTCGGTTGCCGTGCGGCACAGCGCCTGCACGTCGGTCCCGTAGCGCTCGAGCTCCGTCGGGTCGTACTGGTCGGCGTGCTGGAGGTAGCCGATCAGCTTGTCCTGCCCCTGGACGCACTGGTCGAGGGCCTTGGCCACCCGGCCGGCGGCGTCGGTGACGCGTTGCTGGTAGTCGACCAGCTGGCTCTGCACGGCCCGGTCGTCCCCGAGCTTCGCCTTCTCGTCGGCCAGCTCGATGATCCGCTCCTGTGCCGTGGACAGCTGGGCGCGCACGGCGTCGAGCTCGGACTGGGCTCCGGTCAGCTCGGCCCGCTTCTCGGCGAGGTCCTGGCCGAGCCCCTGCGAGGCAGCCAGGTACGTTCCCGCGCGCTGCTCCCAGGCTCGCGAGGTGCGGTAGAGCTGGACGGCTGCCGCAGACCCCGCCAGGGCGACCACCAGCAGCAGCGCCACCGCCGAGCGCCGGGCGATCCTCCTGCCCCGACCGCTGCGCCTGCCCTGCTCCGACGACGGCGTGGAGGGTGTGTGCGCAGGGTCCGGCGCGCCTTGCGCCGTGTCCGGCGAGAGGTGCGCCAGGTCCGGCGAGGCGTCGGCCGGTCCGGGGGCGACATCGAACGGGTGGGTGACCGTCAGGCTCGGCTCGCCGAGGCGCCCGCTGTCGAGCGCCGGACCGTGAACCGTCGGGTCGGTCATGGCCCCAGGATAGGTGGCCCTCAGGACACCGCGCCGGTCCACACCTCGCCCGGACCTTCACCCGGGCGGTCGGGGAACGGTGACGCCTCGCGGAACGCGAGCTGCAAGGAGCGGACCCCGTCGCGCAGGGAACGGGCGTGCTGGTTGCCGAGGTCGGGCGCTGACGCGGTCACCAGGGCAGCGAGTGCGGTGATGAGCTTGCGTGCCTCGTCGAGGTCGAGCAGGTCGGCTCCCCGCTGACCTGGGGTGTCCTCGCCGAGGCCGCACTTGACCGCCGCAGCCGTCATGAGGTGGACGGCCGCGGTGGTGATGACCTCGACCGCCGCGACCTCGCCGATGTCGCGTGCGGCCGCACCGCTCCGGTCCTCGCCGCTCTGCTCGGCCTGTCCGGCCGGCTGGGACGGCTGGGACGACTCGGACGGCTGGGACGGCTCGGACGGGTGCTCGGAGTGCTCGGTGGGCATGGGACGATCCTGCCATCGCCCTGGGCGCCCCCCGCACGGTCGGCCCCGCACGGGCGCCCATCAGCAGGGGTGCTATCCTCCTTGAGACCGACTGGCGACTGTGGCGTGCCCGCGTGCGGGCCAAGCAGTCGCCGGTGCACAAGTGGAGCTGATCCCACCCAAGTCCCGACCGTCCGTGTGAGCGGACGACGGGGGCTGGGTCCCGGTCCGACGGTCGGCCGTACGCCCGAGTGGTGTGCTGGCAGGCCTGGCGTCGTGCTGCGATTCCCGCGGTGCGCACCTGTCGGACGTCAGGCCTCCGTGCGTGCTCAGCAGCGGAGGCCTTCTTCGTTGCTCGACGGATCCACGACGAGTACGAGGAGCAGCACATCAGCGAGCCCCGCATCAACGATCGGATCCGCGTCCCCGAGGTCCGCCTGGTCGGCCCCAACGGCGAGCAGGTCGGCATCGTCCGCGTGGAGGACGCCCTGCGACTGGCGCAGGAGGCCGACCTCGACCTGGTCGAGGTCGCTCCCGACGCCCGACCGCCGGTCTGCAAGCTCATGGACTTCGGCAAGTTCAAGTACGAGGCCGACATGAAGGCCCGTGAGGCGCGCCGCAACCAGGCGAACACGGTCCTCAAGGAGATCCGCTTCCGCCTGAAGATCGACCCGCACGACTACGGGACGAAGAAGGGCCACGTCGAGCGCTTCCTCAAGGCCGGCGACAAGGTCAAGGTCATGATCATGTTCCGCGGTCGCGAGCAGTCGCGCCCGGAGATGGGCGTCCGCCTGCTCCAGCGGCTGGCCGACGACGTGGTCGAGCTCGGCTTCATCGAGAGCATGCCCAAGCAGGACGGGCGAAACATGATCATGGTGCTCGGGCCGACCAAGAAGAAGGCCGACGCCAAGGTCGAGCAGCGACGCCGCGCTCAGGAGACGGCGCCGACCGCGTCGGCCACCGCCCCGCAGGCGGACGAGGCTCCGGTCCTGACGGAGGCTCCGGCACCCGTCGCAGCCGAGGTCGCCGAAGCGGCAGTCGCCCCGGCACCCGCCGTCGCGACCGAGCAGGCTCCTGCTGCGCCCTCGGCGCCTGCGGCGCCCGCGCCTGCAGCGGCTGACCCCGAGGCCACCACGTCCGACGCACCCGTCAACGACGGATCGGCGACCGAGGTGGCCCAGGCGCCGGCAGCACCCGCGGCACCGGCGCAGCCGGCCGAGCCCGCGGCGCGTCCGGCACCGGCACGTCCGGCACCCGCTCGTCCCGCAGCGGCACGTCCGGCAGCGGCTCACCCGGCAGCGGCTCGCCCCGCGGCGGCCAGGCCCGCGGCGGCGGCGCGTCCCGCGTCGACCCCGGTGGCACCTGCCCCCGTGGCACCGGCCGCGAAGCCGGCAGCAGCACCAGCGACGCCGGCAGCGGCGAAGCCGGGCGCGGCCAAGCCCACCCCCGTCAAGCCGGCCCCCGCGGCCAAGCCGACGGCCAGGGCGAGCAAGACCCCAGGCTCGGCGGGAAGCGCCGAGCCTTCGTAACCGTGTGCGGGCCCACCGGCCCGCATGTGACCGTGTCGCCCTCCCCGGGGTGACCTGATGGAAGAGAGCACACCAGTGCCGAAGAACAAGACGCACAGTGGTGCGAAGAAGCGTTTCCGGATCACCGGGACGGGCAAGCTCATGCGCGAGCAGGCTGGCGCCCGCCACCTGTTCGAGCACAAGTCGAGCCGCCGCACGCGCCGCCTCGCCTCCGACCAGGTCGTCTCGGCCGTCGACACCCCGAAGATCAAGAAGCTGCTCGGCAAGTGATCGCCGTGGCGCGTACCCCGCGCCCCGGACTCACCTGTGAGCCCCGAAACGCAAGGAGCATCACGTGGCACGCGTGAAGCGGGCGGTCAACGCCCAGAAGAAGCGCCGTACAACCCTCGAGCGCGCCAGCGGTTACCGCGGGCAGCGGTCGCGCCTCTACCGCAAGGCCAAGGAGCAGGTCACCCACTCCCTGGTCTATGCCTACCGCGACCGGAAGGCCCGCAAGGGCGACTTCCGCAAGCTGTGGATCCAGCGGATCAACGCGGCCTCGCGTGAGCAGGGCCTGACGTACAACCGCCTGATCCAGGGCCTCAAGCTCGCCGGTGTCGAGGTGGACCGTCGCGTCCTGGCCGACATGGCCGTCAACGACGCGCCTGCGTTCAACGTCCTCGTCGCCGTGGCCAAGGCCGCGCTGCCGGCGGACGTCAACGCGCCGACCGCCGCCTGAGGCGCTGAGCCGTCCAGACGCACCGGACGCCCGGCCAATGCCTGAGCTGACCAACCCCCGCTCCGAGCGGGTGAAGGCAGTTCGCGCACTGGCCGGGCGTTCCGCGCGTCTGCGTTCAGGACGGTTCCTGGTCGAGGGCCCCCAGGCGGTCCGCGAGGCGGTGCGCTTCCGGGCCGCGAGCGTCGCGGACGTCTACGTCACGCAGGAGTCCGGCGACCGCTACCCCGAGATCACCAGGGCAGCTGCCGAGGCGGGCGTCAGGGTGCACCTCGCGTCAGCCGAGGTCCTCGAGGCCATGAGCGACGACGCTCAGCACGTCCTTGCCGTCGCGGCGACGACGAGGCTCGACCTGGACGCTGCGCTGTCCCGGTCTCCGCGGCTCGTGGCCGTGCTGGCGAACGTGCGCGACCCCGGCAACGCCGGGACCGTGATCCGGGCGGCCGACGCCTGCGGCGCCGACCTCGTCGTGCTCGCGGGGGACTCCGTCGACGTGCACAACCCCAAGGTGGTCCGCTCGACCGCGGGCTCCCTGTTCCACCTGCCGGTGGTCACCGGGGTGACGGTGACCCAGGCGGTCGACGGCCTGCGTAGCGCCAGGCTCGGCGTGCTCGCCGCCGACGGTTCCGGTGAGCACGACCTCGACGACCTCCTGGACCTCGCCGCCGGTCCCGGGCAGGTGACCGGAGGGGCCCCCGACCTCCGCCGGCCGACCGCGTGGCTCTTCGGCAACGAGGCGTGGGGCCTGAGCGAGGCGGAGCGCGACCTTGCCGATGCCGTCGTGCGGGTGCCGATCCGTGGCCTGGCGGAGTCCCTCAACCTCGCCACAGCGGCGACCGTCTGCCTGTACGCCAGCTCCCGCGCGCAGCGCGCCGCAGGCTGAGCCCGACGTGCGCCTGTTCGCCGCGGTCCTGCCGCCCCCCGCCGCGCTCGACCACCTCGACACCGCCCTGACAGCCGTGCGATCGGTGGCGCAGCCGCGGGACTCGCGCGGACCGGTGCGCTGGACGGACCCGTCGCAGCACCACCTGACCCTGGCGTTCTACGGCGAGGTGCCTGACGGCGCCGCTGAGGACCTCGTCGAGGCGCTCGCCGTCGTGGCCGACGACATCGAGCCGTTCAGCGTGGCGCTGCGCGGAGCCGGTCTCTTCGACAGCCGGACGTTGTGGATCGGCTGCGCCGGCGACACGGCCGAGCTGGCCCGCCTGACCGCCGGCGCCGTGGCCGTCGGCGGCGAGGTCGTCGGGCGGGCCGACGACCGGGTCCGCTCGCGCGCCCACCTCACCGTGGCCCGTGTGGCAGCCAGAGCCCAGTCCCGCCGCCGGCCGGACCGTTCGACAGGTCCCGGTGCGCACGACAGGGCTCGGCACAGCCGGGTCGACGCCGCGGCGGAGGTCGCAGCGCTGGTCCAGGCCCTCGCGGTGTACGAAGGTCCGAGCTGGACGGTCACCGAGGTCGCACTCGTCCAGTCGCAGCTGGGAGCAGGTGCTTCGGGTCGTCCGCGGCACGACGTGATCGCCCGGCTGCCGCTGCGGCCTGTGGCAGGATGACCGCATGACGCAGAGCCTCCCCGTGGCAGGCCGCCGATTTACCGAGCCCGCAGGTGGGCCGCGCGGCTGAGCCGCGCACGCAGGACGAGCCGCGACGCGGACGGCCAGCGCCAAGCCCACCGCGGGCTCCCCGCCAGCAGGCCGCACGGCCGCCCCGATCCTGCCCGGAAGGCTCGCATGTCCAGCTCTGAGAACCTCTCGCCCCTTGACGCGTCAGGCGTCAGGGCCGCCGTCGACGTCGCGCTTGCCGCCTTCGCCGGTGCGGCCGACCTCGACGCCCTGAAGGAAGCACGGCTCGCGCACGTGGGGGAGCGCAGTCCCCTCGCGCTGGCGAACCGTGCCATCGGGGGCCTGGCACCCCAGGACAAGGCAGCGGCGGGCAAGACGCTCGGTGCGGCGCGCGGCGAGGTGGCGCAGGCTCTGGCCGCGCGGCAGGCGGAGCTCGAGGCCGAGCGGGACCGCCGCGTCCTCGTCGAGGAGACGGTCGACGTGACCCTCCCGGCCGAACGCACGCCCCGGGGCGCCAGGCATCCGCTGGAGATGCTCCAGGAGCGCATCGCGGACATCTTCGTCGCGATGGGCTGGGAGGTCGGCGAGGGGCCCGAGGTCGAGGCCGAGTGGTTCAACTTCGACGCCCTGAACTTCGGGGTCGACCACCCCGCGCGGCAGATGCAGGACACCTTCTTCGTCGAGGGCGCGGACGGCCAGGGTGTCGGCGGCCCGTCGGGCCTCGTCCTGCGCACCCACACCTCACCCGTCCAGGCCCGGACCCTCCTCGAACGCGATCTGCCCGTCTACGTCGTCTGCCCGGGCCGGACGTTCCGCACCGACGAGCTCGACGCCACCCACACACCCGTCTTCCACCAGGTCGAGGGCCTCGCGGTGGACAAGGGCCTCACGATGGCGCACCTCAAGGGGACGCTGGACCACTTCGCCCGGGCGATCTTCGGTCCGGAGGCCAGGACCCGGCTACGGCCGTCCTTCTTCCCCTTCACCGAGCCCAGCGCGGAGATGGACCTCTGGTTCCCCCAGAAGAAGGGCGGACCCGGCTGGATCGAGTGGGGTGGCTGCGGGATGGTCAACCCGAACGTGCTCCGCGCCTGCGGGGTCGACCCTGACGTCTACTCCGGGTTCGCATTCGGGATGGGCATCGAGCGCACCCTGATGCTGCGCCACGGGATCGCTGACATGCACGACATGGTGGAGGGCGACGTGCGCTTCTCCCTGCAGTTCGGGACGGAGATCTGATGCCGCGCATCCCCCTCGGCTGGTTGGCCGAGCACGTCGAGCTGCCCGCCGGCACCACCGCCGAGACGCTGGCCGCGGACCTCGTCCGGGTCGGCCTCGAGGAGGAGGCGATCCACCCGGCAGCGGTGTCCGGCCCGCTCGTCGTCGGCGAGGTCGTCGAGCGGACCGAAGAGCCTCAGAAGAACGGCAAGACGATCAACTGGTGCCGTGTCGAGGTCGGCGCGTACGACGAGGTCGCCGAGGACGGGTCCCTCCGGCCTCGCGGGATCGTGTGCGGCGCGCACAACTTCGAGGTGGGCGACCGCGTCGTGGTGGCGCTGCCCGGAGCGGTGCTGCCCGGTCCCTTCCCCATCGCCTCGCGCAAGACCTACGGCCACGTCTCCGACGGGATGATCTGCTCCGTCCGCGAGCTCGGCCTGGGCGAGGACCACGACGGGATCATCGTGCTCTCCGACCTCGGCCTGGACGGGGCGCCCGGCGACGACGCCCGCGCGCTGCTGGGGCTGGGGGAGGAGGTCCTCGAGATCAACGTCACCCCTGACCGCGGGTACTGCTTCTCGCTGCGCGGGGTCGCCCGCGAGTACAGCCACGCGACGGGAGCCCGGTTCACGGACCGCGGCGCTCCCGAGCCCCACCAGCCCGCAGCGCCGGGCTTCGCGGTCGACCTCGCGGACGACGCGCCGATCCACGGCGTCGCGGGCTGCGACCGCTTCGTCGCGCGCATCGTGCGCGGGGTGTCGGCGTCGGCTCCCTCCCCGGCCTGGATGCAGAACCGGCTGAGCCAGGCGGGGATGCGGCCCATCTCGCTGGCGGTGGACGTCACCAACTACGTGATGCTCGAGCTCGGCCAGCCGCTGCACGCCTATGACCTGGCGCAGGTCGCCGAGCCGGTCGTGGTCCGGCGTGCGCTCCCGGGAGACACGCTGACCACCCTGGACGGCGTCGCCCGACGGCTCGACCCGGAGGACCTGCTCATCACCGACTCCCCGGTCGGCGCGCCCGGCTCCCGGGTGCTCGGCCTCGCGGGGGTCATGGGCGGCGCCGACAGCGAGGTCACCCCTGCGACGACCGACCTCCTGCTCGAGGCAGCGCACTTCGACCCGATCTCGGTCGCCCGCACGGCTCGCCGCCACAAGCTCGGCAGCGAGGCCGCCCGGCGGTTCGAACGTGGCGTCGACCCGCGCCTGCCCCGCGTCGCCCTCGACCGGGTCGTGGACCTGCTGGTGACCCACGGCGGCGGCACCGTGGACGCCGAGATCACCGATGTGGACCGGACCACGCCGCCGCCCACGATCGCCCTGCCCGGAGGGCTCCCCGCTGCGCTCATCGGCGTGCCCTACACCGTCGAGCAGGTGCGCGAGACCCTCGAGCTGATCGGCTGCGCGGTGGCGGACGGCTCCGACGGAGGCCTCGCGGTCACCGTCCCGAGCTGGCGGCCGGACCTCGCCGTGCCGGTGGACCTCGTCGAGGAGGTGGCGCGCCTGCGCGGGTACGACGAGATCCCGTCGATCCTCCCGCAGGCGCCGGCAGGCCGCGGCCTCACACGCGGGCAGCGCGTGCGCCGTTCGGTCGCCCGCGCGCTCGCTGACGCCGGCCTCGTCGAGACGCTCAGCTACCCCTTCGTGGGACCCCACCAGCACGACGAGCTGGGACTGTCCTCCGACGACGACCGTCGACGGGCCCTCCGGCTGGTCAACCCACTCTCCGAGCAGCAGCCGGAGATGAGGACCACCCTGCTGGAGACCCTGCTGGACACCGCCAGGCGCAACGTCGCACGCGGCGCCGCGGATGTGGCCGTCTTCGAGATCGGGCTGGTCACCCTGCCAGGCGAGCTCGCGTCGGCGGCCCCTCGGCTGCCCGGAGGAATCCGTCCGTCGGACGAGGACCTGGCGCGGCTCGACGCCGCCGTCCCACCGCAGCCCCGCCGGGTCGCCGGCGTGCTCAGCGGGCTCCGTGAGCCTGCCGGCTGGTGGGGCCCGGGCCGACCGGCCGACCACACCGACGCCCTGGCAGCGGCAGCCCTGGTCGCCCGCACGGTCGGTGCTCAGCTCACCTCCGTCCCTGACGCGGACCGCGCTCCCTGGCACCCGGGCCGCACGGCCCGCCTCGAGACGCTCGACGGCGTCGTCGTCGGCCATGCGGGTGAGCTCCACCCCAACGTGGTCAGCGCTCTCGGCCTCCCGCCGCGGGCATCGGCGTTCGAGCTCGACCTGGACCTTCTCCTCGCGACGACGGCCGACAGCCCGGTTCAGGCGACGCCCGTGTCGACCTACCCGGTCGCCAAGGAGGACATCGCGCTCGTCGTGGACGCGGACGTGCCGGCCGGCGAGCTGCTCACCGTGGTGCGCCAGGGCGCGGCGTCGTCGTCGGCGGGTGACGTCGTCGAGGACGTCCGGCTCTTCGACGTCTACACCGGCGCACAGGTGGGGGAGGGCAAGAAGTCGCTGGCCTTCTCCGTCCGGCTGCGGGCCCACGACCGCACGCTCACCTCGCAGGAGGCTGCGGCGGTGCGCGACGCGACGGTGGCCGCCGCGCACGCCCGTTTCGGGGCCGTCCTGCGCAGCTGATCAGGGCCTGGTCCGATCAGCCCTTGGTCCGATCAGGCCCTTGGTCCGATCAGGCCCTCGGTCCGTTCAGGCGGTCGGCCGGACCATCAGGGCGACGGTGATGGTCCCGCCCTTGGTCTCGAGCTCGCCGATCTGCCGGAAGCCCAGGCGTGTGTGGAAGGCGATCGACTGCGGGTTCGGCGGGTCCAGGTTGACCTCGCACGACACCTCCGCCAGGCCGAGCTCGGCGGCGCGGGTCAGGGCTGCCCCGTACAGGGCACGGCCGATGCCGCGACCGTGCGCCTCCGGGGCGACCACGATGCGGTCGACGTAGAACGTGCCCGGACGGTTCGTCTCGAACCAGCGGTAGTTCTCGCTGGCGTACGCCGAGCCGGGCGCCAGGGCGAGCAGCATCGCCGCCGGCGATCCGTCGTGCTCGGCGGCGACGGCCAGGTCGCAGAGCGGCAGGTGACTGCGCAGACCGTCCAGGCCGAGCGGGCTGACCGCGGGCACGGCGGCGTCGTTGATGCTCGCCAGCCGAGGCAGGTCGGCCTCGGCGACGGGCCTGACGGCATGCACGGCGGAGGTCCAGGCGTCGGTCATCGGGACAGCCTTGCCTCGGGGGCGGCCCGAGTCCAGTCGGCTCTCGCCGGCGGTGCCGGTGCCGCCGGTTCGACGACGCGGGTCACGGCAGGAGCAGGACCTTCCCCGTCGTCGCGCGTCCCTCGAGCGCCCGGTGAGCGCTCGCTGCGTCCGTGAGGGCGAACCGTGCCCCGACCCGCACCTCGAGGGCGCCCTCCCGCACGGCATCGAACAGCGCGGTGCCCCGCCGGAGGAGTTCCTCCCGCGTCGCGGTGTAGTCGCCGATCGTCGGCCGTGTCAGGTAGACCGACCCAGCCCGGTTCAGGCGCTGCGGGTCCACCGGCGGTACAGGCCCCGACGACGCTCCGAAGAGCGCGAGACCGCCACGTCGGCGGAGCGATGCCAGCGAGGCGTCGAACGTGGTGCGTCCCACACCGTCGAACACGGTGTCGACGCCGACGCCGTCGGTCAGGGCGCGGACCCGCTCGGGCAGGTCCACCGTCAGGTCCGTCAGCTGGTCGTACCGGATGACGTCGCCGGCGCCGGCAGCTCGCGAGAGCTCCTCCTTCTCGGGGGTGGACACGGTCGTCAGGACGCGCGCGCCCCGGGCCACGGCGAGCTGGGTCAGCAGGAGACCGACGCCCCCGGCGCCGGCGTGCACCAGGACCACCTGACCAGCGCTGACAGGGAACGTGGAGTCGACGAGGTAGTGCGCGGTGATCCCCTGGAGCAGGAGCGCGGCCGCCACGTCGGAGGCGACCTCGTCGGGCACCGGGACGGCCTGCCTCGCGTCCACCGCCACGAGCTCGGCGTAGGAGCCCGTCACCGAGCTCGTCCAGGCGACGCGATCGCCGACGCCGACGCCCTCCACCCCGGTTCCCACCCCGACGACGACCCCGGCACCCTCGCTGCCGACGACGTGGGGGAAGGCCATCGGGTAGACGCCCGCCCGCCGGTAGGTGTCGATGAAGTTGACGCCGGCCGCCTCCACCCGGACGACCAGCTGCCCAGGGGCCGGAGACGGGTCGTCGATCTCCACCAGGGACAGGACCTCGGGACCGCCGGGGGACGTGGCGTGGATGGCTCGCATGGCAGCGCCAACGCGACGCCGTCCGATGGGATTCCCTCGCACGCCGACGCTCCGGACCGGCGGGGTCGACGCACGCCCATGCACCCTGGTGTATATTCATGCACATGACGATCAGGGTCGCGGTGTCGGGCGCGAGCGGGTACGCCGGAGGCGAGATCCTCCGCCTGCTCTCCACCCACCCCGACGTCGAGATCGGCGCCGTCACGGCCCACGCCTCCGCAGGGGACCTGCTCGGAGCCCACCAGCCGCACCTGCGGTCCCTGGCCCACCGCGTCATCGAGCCGACGACGCCGGAGGTGCTGGCCGGCCATGACGTCGTCGTCCTCGCCCTGCCGCACGGAGCCTCCGGCGCTGTGGCAGCGGCCCTCGGTGACGGGCCGCTCGTCCTGGACTGCGGAGCCGACCACAGGCTCGCCGACCCCGCCGCCTGGGCCGAGTTCTACGGCGGGCAGCATGCCGGGACGTGGGAGTACGGACTGCCCGAGATGCTGCTCGCCGGCGGTGGCCGCCAGCGCGAGAACCTGGTCGGGGTGCATCGGGTCGCCGTCCCGGGCTGCAACGTCACGGCCGTGACCCTCGGCATCCAGCCCGGCGTGGCCGCCGGGCTCGTCGATCCCACCGATCTCGTGGCGGTCCTCGCCGTCGGGTACTCCGGAGCGGGCAAGGTCGCCAAGCCCCACCTCCTGGCGTCGGAGGCGCTCGGTTCGGCGACGCCCTACGCCGTGGGTGGCACCCACCGGCACATCCCGGAGATCGAGCAGAACCTGCGAGCCGCGGGCGCCTCACGGGTGACCATCTCCTTCACCCCTGTGCTCGTGCCGATGTCACGAGGCATCCTGGCGACGACGACCGCTCGCCTCGCCGCCGGTGCCGATGCGGGTGCGGTCCGGGAAGCGTGGGAGAGGGCGTATGCCGACGAGCCCTTCGTGCACCTCCTGCCGGAGGGCCAGTGGCCGACGACGGCCTCCACCCTCGGCGCGAACACGGCGCTGGTCCAGGTCGCCGTGGACGAACGCGCCGGCCGCGTCGTGACGGTCGCGGCGCTCGACAACCTCGTCAAGGGGACGGCCGGAGCCGCTGTGCAGTCCATGAACATCGCGCTCGGCCTCCCGGAGACGACAGGCCTGCCCCACGAAGGAGTCGCCCCGTGAGCGTCACCAGTCCCGCAGGCTTCCGCGCAGCAGGGGTCACCGCGGGCCTCAAGGCGTCCGGCCGCCCCGACGTGGCCCTGGTCGTCAACGACGGCCCGCTCGACGTCGCGGCCGCGGTCTTCACCAGCAACCGCGTCGTCGGTGCGCCAGTCGTCTGGTCGCGCCAGGCCGTCTCCGACGGTGTTGCCCGCGCCGTGGTCCTCAACTCCGGCGGCGCCAACGTCTGCACGGGCCCGCAGGGGTTCCAGGACGTCCATGCGACCGCCGAGCTGGTCGGTGACCTGCTCTCCGTGTCGGCAGGCGACGTCGTGGTGTGCTCGACCGGGCTCATCGGGGAGCGCCTGCCGGTCGACAAGCTCCTCGCGGGTGTCACCGCCGCTGCCGGGCAGCTGAGCGCGGACGGGGGCGACGACGCGGCGGTCGCGATCATGACGACGGACAGCGTCCCCAAGGTCGTCCACGTCGTCCGTGACGGGTGGTCGGTCGGCGGCATGGCGAAGGGCGCCGGGATGCTCGCGCCCGGTCTGGCCACGATGCTGTGCGTGCTGACCACCGACGCCGTGGTGGACGCCGCAGCCGCCGACGCCGCCCTGCGTGCCGCCACGCGGACGACGTTCGACCGGGTGGACTCCGACGGCTGCATGTCCACCTCGGACACCGTCACCCTGCTCGTCTCGGGCGCGTCCGGCGTTGCCGTCGCGCCGGCTGACCTGACGGAAGCCCTTACGCAGGCGTGCGGGGCGCTGGCCCGTGCGCTCGTTGCGGACGCCGAGGGAGCCACCCACGACATCGCGGTCACCGTGGTCAACGCCGAGCACGAGGACGCCGCTGTCGCGGTCGCGCGCGCGGTCACGCGCTCCAACCTGTTCAAGGCGGCCATGTACGGCAACGACCCGAACTGGGGACGCGTGCTCGCCCAGGTGGGCACCGTCCCGGTCGAGGTGGCCGCGTTCGACCCCGCCGCGCTGGATGTCAGCATCAACGGTGTGCAGGTCTGCCGCGCCGGTGGCGTCGGCGACCCGCGGGAGCTCGTCCGGCTCGGCGACGCACGGGAGGTGACCGTCGTGATCGACCTCCACGCCGGCAGCGCGGGCGCGACCGTCTGGACCAACGACCTCACGCACGAGTACGTCCACGAGAACAGCGCGTACTCGACATGAGCCAGCCCACGCCCGCCGCGGGCGCACCCACCGACCCGCGCGAGGTCCCGGGGCTCGACGTGCGCACCGACCTGCGCCCCGACCAGAAGGCCGAGGTGCTGATCGAGGCCCTGCCGTGGCTCGAGCGCTTCCGCGGTGCCCTCTTCGTCGTGAAGTACGGCGGCAACGCCATGATCGACGACGACCTCAAGCGTGCCTTCGCAGAGGACATGGTCTTCCTGCGGATGGTCGGCCTCCACCCCGTCGTGGTGCACGGTGGCGGCCCGCAGATCTCGACCATGCTGCGCCGGCTCGGTATCGAGAGCGAGTTCCGCGGCGGGCTGCGCGTGACCACCCCCGAGAGCATGGACGTCGTCCGGATGGTGCTCACCGGCCAGGTCTCGCGCGAGCTGGTCGGCCTGCTCAACGCGCACGGACCGCACGCCGTCGGGCTCTCCGGCGAGGACGGTGGCCTGCTGCGCGCTCGCCGCCGCAAGGCGACCGTCGACGGCCGGCTCGTGGACGTCGGCCAGGTCGGTGACGTGGTCGAGGTCGACCCCCGCGCCGTGCAGGACCTCCTGGACGCCGGTCGCATCCCTGTCGTCTCCACGGTGGCCCCGGACATCGACGACCCGACGCAGGTGCTCAACGTCAACGCCGACACCGCCGCGGCGGCGCTGGCCGTGGCGCTGGGCGCGACGAAGCTGATCATCCTGACCGACGTCGAGGGCCTCTACACCGACTGGCCCGACCGGACCTCGCTCGCCCGCCAGATCCGGGTCTCGGCGCTCGCGGCCCTGCTCCCGCGGCTGGAGGAAGGGATGGTCCCGAAGATGGAGGCATGCCTGCGGGCGGTGCGGGGCGGCGTGCCGCAGGCGCACGTCGTCGACGGCCGCCAGGCGCACTCGGTCCTGACCGAGGTCTTCACCGAGCGTGGCGTCGGCACGATGGTCCTGCCCGACGACCTGCGTACCGGATCCCTGCCCGTGGTGCGGCCCGCTCCGGGTGCGACGGGCCCCGCCGGAGGTGCCCTGTGAACGAGGTCGACGTCACGGCCAGCGCGGACCTCTCCGCATCGGGCGCCCAGTGGACCGAGCGGTACGGCCGCGCCCTGATGAACACCTTCGGCGCTCCCCGCCGCGTGCTCGTGCGCGGCGAGGGCGCCTACGTCTGGGACGCCGACGGGCGGCGCTACCTGGACCTCCTCGGCGGGATCGCTGTCAACGTCCTCGGGCACGCCCACCCGACCCTGACCGCGGCGATCAGCGCTCAGCTGGGCACCCTCGGCCACGTCTCGAACTTCTTCGCCACCCCGACCCAGATCGCGCTCGCCGAACGGCTGCTGGCCCTGAGCCGCGCCGACGCCGACTCGCGGGTGTTCTTCACCAACTCGGGCACGGAGGCCAACGAGGCCGCCTTCAAGATGGCGCGCAGGACCGGCCGGCCGAGGATCCTCGCGCTCGAGGGCGCCTTCCACGGCCGCACGATGGGAGCCCTGGCACTCACCCACAAGGCTGCTTATCGCGAGCCCTTCGAGCCGCTCCCGGGTGGGGTCGAGTTCGTCCCGTTCGGTGACGCGCAGGCGCTCGAGGAGGCGATGGGCCCTGACGTCGCCGCCGTGGTCCTGGAGGTCGTGCAGGGTGAGGCAGGCGTCCGCCTGCTGCCTCCCGGCTACCTCGCGAACGCCCGACGGCTGTGCGACGAGCACGGTGCGCTGCTCGTGCTGGACGAGGTGCAGACGGGCGTCGGGCGGACCGGTGCCTGGTTCGCCCACCAGCACGACCACCTCGGTGGGGGAGTGCTGCCGGACGTGATCACCCTCGCCAAGGGCCTCGGCGGCGGCTTCCCCATCGGCGCCGTGGTGGCCCTCGGCAGCCGCGCCGCGACCCTGCTCGGTGCCGGGCAGCACGGGACCACGTTCGGCGGCAACCCGGTCGCCTCCGCCGCAGCGCTGGCGACCCTCGGCGTCATCGAGCGCGACGGCGTCCTCGCGCACGTGCGCGACCTCTCCGACCGGTGGACGGCGGCGCTGGCGACGGCATCCCCGCTGGTCAAGGAGGTGCGCGCCGCCGGTCTGCTGATCGCGGTTGAGCTCACCCGGCCCGTCGCGGCGCAGGTGGCCGACCTCGCGCTCGCCGCCGGCTTCATCGTCAACCCGGTGACCCCGAGCGCCCTGCGCCTGGCCCCACCCCTGATCCTCACCTGGGAGCAGGCCGCGTCGTTCGTCGCGTTCCTCGCCACCGTCGAGCCGGAGGTCCAGCAGTGACCCGCCACTTCCTGCGAGACGACTCGCTCACCCACGACGAGCAGCGCGAGGTGCTCGCCCTTGCCCTGGAGATGCGGCAGGACCGGTTCGCCCACCGGCCGCTGGCAGGCCCGCGGGCGGTCGCGGTGATCTTCGACAAGCCGTCGACGCGCACCCGCGTCTCCTTCTCCGTAGGGGTCGCCGAGCTGGGTGGCTACCCGATGGTCATCGACGCCACCACCACGCAGATGGGCCGCGGCGAGTCGATCTCGGACACCGCCCGGGTGCTCGACCGCCAGTGCGCTGCCATCGTGTGGCGCACCTTCGACCAGAGCCGCGTCGAGGAGATGGCCACCGTCTCGTCGGTGCCCGTGGTCAACGCGCTCACGGACCAGTTCCACCCCTGCCAGGTGCTGGCCGACCTCATGACCGTCGCCCAGCACCTGCCCGGCGGGCTCGACGCCCTGCCCGGCCGGGTGCTGACCTACCTCGGCGACGGCGCGAACAACATGGCTCACTCCTACCTCCTCGGCGGCGCCGTCGCCGGGATGCACGTGCGCGTGGCCACGCCGGCCGAGCGGTCGCCGGATCCCGTCGTCGTCGCGGACGCCGCCCGGATCGCCGCGACGACCGGCGGTTCGGTGACCGTCCTGCACGAGGCCGGCGCTGCCGCCCGGGGCGCCCACGTCCTTGCGACGGACACGTGGGTCTCCATGGGCGACGACGTCTCGACGGGCGAGGCTGAGCGCCTCTACTCGCCGTTCCGCCTCGACGAGGCACTGCTCGCCTCGGCCGACCCGACCGCCGTCGTGCTGCACTGCCTGCCTGCCTACCGTGGCAAGGAGATCACCGCCGACGTCCTCGACGGTCCTCGCTCGGTCGTCTTCGACGAGGCCGAGAACCGGCTGCACGCCCAGAAGGCGCTGCTGACCTGGCTGCTGGAGCGCTCATGACCACCCACCCGGTGAGCGTCCCGACCACCAAGGCGGCCCGCCACGCGCTCATCGTGCGGCTCCTGACCCACACGGCAGTGCGCTCCCAGGGCGAGCTCGCCGCGGCGCTGGCCGCCGAGGGCCTCAACGTCACGCAGGCCACCCTCTCCCGGGACCTCGTCGAGCTGCGCGCCGTCCGCATCCGCGCCGCGGACGGGACGCTGACCTACGCCGTCCCGGGGGAGGGCGGCGACCGCAGCCCCCTCGGCGTCCAGGGCACCGAGCAGCTCGCTGCCCGCCTGGCCCGGCTGTGCGCCGAGCTCCTCGTGACCGCCGAGTCGTCGGGCAACCTCGTCGTCCTGCGCACGCCGCCCGGCGCCGCACAGTTCCTCGCGTCGGCGATCGACCACTCGGTGCTCCCGAACGTCCTGGGCACCATCGCCGGTGACGACACCGTGCTGATCATCGCCCGCGAGGTCGACGGCGGCGAGTCCGTCGCGCGCCGGTTCCTCGACCTCGCCAGGGACGGCGCATGAACGCGCGACGACCCCTCACCCGACCCGCACCTGCGACGTGCTCCACCCCTGCTCAGAAAGAGAACCCTGATGACTGAACGTGTCGTGCTCGCATACTCCGGAGGTCTGGACACCTCGGTCGGCATCGGGTGGATCGCCGACGCAACCGGGGCCGAGGTGATCGCCGTGGCCGTCGACGTCGGCCAGGGTGGTGAGGACCTCGAGGTCATCCGCCGCCGGGCACTGGACTGCGGCGCGGTCGAGGCGTACGTCGCCGACGCCCGGGACGAGTTCGCGACCGAGTACTGCATGCCCGCGCTGCGTGCGAACGCCCTCTACCTCGACAGGTACCCGCTGGTCTCGGCTCTCTCGCGGCCGGTCATCGTCAAGCACCTCGTGCGCGCCGCGCGTCAGTTCGGGGCGACCACCGTCGCGCACGGCTGCACCGGCAAGGGCAACGACCAGGTCCGCTTCGAGGTCGGCATCACCTCGCTCGCACCTGACCTGCGGTGCATCGCCCCCGTCCGCGACCTCGCGCTGACCCGCGACAAGGCGATCGAGTACGCCACACGCCACGCCCTGCCGATCGAGACCACCAAGCACAACCCGTTCTCGATCGACCAGAACGTGTGGGGCCGTGCCGTCGAGACAGGGTTCCTCGAGGACATCTGGAACGCCCCGACCAAGGACGTCTACACCTACACCGACGACCCGACCTTCCCGCCCGTCGCCGACGAGGTGATCATCACGTTCGAGAAGGGCATCCCGGTCGCGCTGGACGGCGTCCCGGTGACCCCGCTGCAGGCGGTCCAGGAGATGAACCGCCGCGCGGGTGCCCAGGGCGTCGGCCGGATCGACATCGTGGAGGACCGCCTCGTCGGCATCAAGTCCCGTGAGGTCTACGAGGCTCCCGGCGCCGTCGCGCTCATCGCCGCCCACCAGGAGCTCGAGAACGTCACTGTCGAGCGCGAGCAGGCGCGGTTCAAGCGCACGGTCGACCAGCGCTGGACCGAGCTGGTCTACGACGGCATGTGGTTCTCGCCCCTCAAGCGGTCGCTCGACACCTTCATCGAGGACACCCAGCGGTACGTCTCCGGCGACGTCCGTCTGGTTCTGCACGGGGGCCGCGCGACGGTCAGCGGCCGCCGCAGCGACGCCAGCCTGTACGACTTCAACCTCGCGACCTACGACACCGGCGACACCTTCGACCAGTCCCACGCCAAGGGCTTCATCGAGATCTACGGCCTCACCGCCAAGCTCTCCGCGGCTCGCGACGTGAAGTTCGGCAACGGCGTCGACCTCGGGCAGCGCGAGGAGCTCCGTGGCTGACCAGCGGCCTGGCGGCGCCGGCGAGGCTGGCGACGACGGTGGCGCGCGCCCGGTGAGCCTGTGGGGTGGACGCTTCGCCGGCGGTCCGTCGGACGCCCTCGCCGCCCTGTCGCAGTCGACGCACTTCGACTGGCGGCTGGCCCCGCACGACATCGCCGGATCCGTCGCCCATGCCTCGGTCCTGCACGCAGCCGGCCTGCTGAGCGACGACGAGCTGGCGACGATGCTCGACGGGCTCGCCCGGCTGCGCACCGACGTCGAGAGCGGCGCCTTCGTGCCCCTGCCCGCCGACGAGGACGTCCACACCGCCCTCGAGCGCGGCCTCATCGACCGCGCCGGTGCCGAGGTCGGCGGCAAGCTCCGGGCGGGCCGGTCGCGCAACGACCAGATCGCCACCCTGGTGCGGATGTACCTGCGCCGCGAGGCGCGTCTCCTCGCCGGCCTCGTGCTCGACCTCGCCGAGGCCCTCGTGGGCCAGGCGGCCGCCCATGCGGGCGCGCCGATGCCTGGCAGGACGCACCTGCAGCACGCCCAGCCCGTCCTGCTCGGCCATCACCTGCTGGCCCACGTCTGGCCGCTGCTGCGCGACGTCGAGCGGTGGGTCGACTGGGACCGGCGCGCCGCCCGCTCGCCGTACGGCTCGGGAGCGCTCGCCGGCTCGTCCCTCGGCCTGGACCCGGCCGCGGTCGCCCGCGACCTGGGCTTCGACGGCCCCGTCGAGAACTCGATCGACGGGACGGCCTCGCGGGACGTCGTCGCGGAGTTCGCGTTCGTCGCCGCGATGACGGGGGTCGACCTCTCGCGGCTGGCCGAGGAGATCGTCCTGTGGTCGACGAAGGAGTTCGGCTTCGTGCGGCTGGACGACGCCTACTCGACCGGGTCGAGCATCATGCCGCAGAAGAAGAACCCTGACGTCGCCGAGCTGGCGCGTGGCAAGGCGGGCCGCCTCATCGGCGACCTGACCGGCTTGCTGACGACGCTCAAGGGCCTCCCGCTCGCGTACAACCGGGATCTCCAGGAGGACAAGGAGCCGGTGTTCGACCAGGTCGACACCCTCGCGGTGATCCTGCCGGCGTTCACCGGCATGATCGCGACGCTCACGTTCGACACCGCGCGCATGGCCTCGCTCGCGCCGCAGGGCTTCTCGCTGGCCACCGACATCGCCGAGTGGCTCGTCCGCTCGGGCGTCCCCTTCCGGGTCGCCCACGAGGTCGCGGGCTCGTGCGTGCGGGTCTGCGAGGACCGCGGGATCGAGCTGTGGGACCTCACCGACGACGACCTGGTGGCCATCTCGCCGCACCTGACGCCCGCCGTCCGCGCAGTCCTGACGGTCGAGGGCTCTCTCGCGTCTCGCAACGCCGTCGGAGGCACCGCGCCGGAGCGGGTGGTCGAGCAGCTCTCGGCGGCACGCTCCACAGCTGCACGTCTGCGGGCGTGGACCGGCGCGTGACGCGCGTCCCCGACTCGTCCGCTCACGGTGCTGCGGACGGTGCCGCCTCGGCCGGAGCTCCGGTCGAGCCAGGTTCGCAGGCGACAGGCGGAGCCGAGCTCTCCGCCGTCTCGGTCATCTCCCTCGCTGCCGCAGTCGAGGGAGCGCCGCCCCGTCTCGGCCCGGTGCGGCTCGTCTGCGTCGACGGCCCAGCAGGTTCGGGCAAGACGACGCTCGCCGCACGTGTGGGGGAGGCCCTCGACGCCCCGGTGCTCCACCTGGACGACCTCTATGAGGGCTGGTCGGGTCTGGACGGTGTCTTCGAGCGGCTCGAGGCGCAGGTGCTCACACCGCTCTCCGAGGGTCGCGACGCGCGCTACCAGCGGTACGACTGGCACGAGGGCCGGTTCGCCGACTGGGTCGACCTGCCCGTCCCGAGCGCCCTCGTCGTCGAGGGCTGCGGCAGCGCCGACACCGCCGTCGAGGGCCGAACCTCCCTGATCGTCTGGGTCGAGGCGCCCGAGGCCGCACGTCTCGAGCGCGGCCTCGCCCGCGACGGCGAGGCCCTGCGCCCCCAGTGGCTGCGCTGGATGGCCCTCGAGGCCGGCCACTTCGCTCGGAACCGCACCCGCGAGCGGGCCGACGTCGTCGTGGACGGATGCACACCGCTCGCTCCATGACCATGCTCGTCCCGTGCCTCCCGTGAGCTCGACCCCCGTGCCCGCGCCCGCCGTGTCGTCGCCTGCCGCGCCGCCGCCCGCCGCGTCGTCGCGCGACGTCCTCGCCCGCCGCGTCCTCGACGTCGCCCCGGCCCTGCTGGGCTGCCACGTGACCACCGTGCTCGATGGGGGCACGGTGACGGCCCGGATCACCGAGGTCGAGGCCTACGACGGAGCGGCCGACCCGGGCTCGCACGCGTTCCGAGGGCGTACCCCCCGCAACGCCGTGATGTTCGGTCCCCCCGGCCACCTCTACGTCTACCGCCATCTCGGCCTGCACTTCTGCGCCAACGTGGTCACCGGAGCCGAAGGCTCCGCATCAGCCGTCCTCCTGCGCGCGGGCGAGATCGTCGAGGGGCGCGAGCTCGCGCGTGCCCGACGCCTCGAGCGCGGCGTGGTGCGCACGGACGCCGACCTCGCCCGTGGTCCGGCCCGCCTGGCCGCAGCCCTCGGCCTGGACCTGACCGTCGCCGGCGCGGACCTCCTCGCCGCGACGAGCACCGTCCGCCTCGTCCTGCCGCCGACGATCCCGGTCCGGTACGCGACCGGCCCGCGGGTCGGTGTCGCAGGCCTGGGCGGCGATGCCGACCGGTTCCCGTGGCGCTTCTGGCTGGTCGGCGAGGAGACCGTGTCGGCCTACCGCCGTGCGGCCGCGCCCCGCGTTCGGGAACGACGCGGGACGTCCCGCTCGGACGCCGCGCCGCCGGACCCCCGCGGCACGGCACACTAGGCGCACCCACCCGGCCGAGAGCCGGACCGTCGAGAAGGAGCCCGTGGTGCACATCCTGGACGAGCTGCACTGGCGCGGACTGGTCGCCCAGTCCACCGACGAGCAGGCCTTGCGTGAGGCCATGTCAGCCGGGCCCGTGGCTCTCTACTGCGGCTTCGACCCGACGGCCCAGAGCCTGCACATCGGCAACCTCGTCCAGATCCTCACCGTGCGCCGCCTGCAGCTGGCCGGCCACCGTCCCTTCGCCCTCGTCGGCGGCGCGACCGGTCTCATCGGCGACCCGAAGATGACCGACGAGCGCACGCTCAACGCACCCGACGTGGTGGCGGGGTGGGTCGAGCGCATCCGCGCCCAGATCGAGCCTCTGCTCGACTTCGAGGGTCCGGCGGCCGCCCAGATGGTCAACAACCTCGACTGGACGGCGCCGCTGTCGGCGATCGACTTCCTCCGCGACGTCGGGAAGCACTACCGCCTCGGGACGATGCTCGCCAAGGACACGGTCGCCCGGCGGTTGAGCAGCGAGCAGGGCATCAGCTTCACGGAGTTCAGCTACCAGATCCTGCAGGGGATGGACTACCTCGAGCTGCATCGGCGGCACGGGGTGAGCCTGCAGACGGGTGGCAACGACCAGTGGGGCAACCTGCTCTCAGGTGTCGAGCTGATCCGCAAGGTCGAGCACACACCGGTCCACGCGCTGGCGACACCGCTGATCACCAAGGCGGACGGCACCAAGTTCGGCAAGACCGAGACCGGCAC
>DASXVR010000095.1:0-33729 GCA_036504175.1 Actinotalea sp.
GGTCCAGATGGACCCCGAGCTTCTCGAGGAGCTCACTGGCAGGCGCGGTCATCGACCGCCTCGCCGGTGCTGCGTCCGTGGCTGTCAGACCTGGTGCTCGGTGCGGATGGCCTCGGCGTACTGCCGGCCGTCGTACGCACCGCAGGCCGGGCAGGCCACGTGCGGCAGCTTGTTCGCCTTGCAGCGCGGGCACGTCGTGAGGGTCGCGGCAGTCGTCTTCCACTGCGACCGACGCGCACGGGTGTTGCTGCGCGACATCTTGCGCTTCGGAACAGCCACGGCTAGCTCTCTTTCGTGTCGTCGAACATGCTCTTCATCCGGTCGAGCTCAGCCCACCGGGGGTCAAGGACCTCGTGCGTGTGGTCGGCATTCTCCGGGTCCGCCAGGCGCGCCCCGCACTGGGGGCACAGACCTGGGCAGTCCGGTGAGCAGACCGGGCGGAACGGCAGCGCAGGCACCACCGAGTCCCGGATCGCGGGCTCGATGTCGACCAGGTCGCCATCCAGCTCGCGGATCTCCTCCTCGTCGTCCCCGTCCTCGACCGCGACGCGGGCACGTTCGGGATAGACGTAGAGCTCCTGGACGCCGGCGTCGATGTCCTCGACGACCTCCTCCAGGCAGCGCACGCACTCCCCGACGGCCCGGGCCCGGACGGAGCCGGAGACCAGGATCCCCTCCATGACGGCTTCGAGCCTCAGATCAAGATCGAGGTCGCTGCCTGGGGGGATGCCGATCACGGCGGTACCGAGGTCCTCCGGCGCAGGGACTGTCCGCTGGACCCGTCGCATCGTTCCCGGTCGCCGGCCGAGCTCGTGCGTGTCGAGCACGAAGGGCGAACGGGGATCGAGGGCGATCGGGCGCTCCACAGCGTCGGTCCAAGGTCGAGGGGTCTCGGTCCACGCCGCGAGCGGCAGAACCAAAGGGCAATGCTACGGCATGGCGCACGGGCGCCCAAACTGCCCCGTGCGTGGGCTCAGACCTCGGGTGCACCGAGGCGGGCCGCGAGCTTGGCCCGCCCCGCCTGCACCTGCGTGAGGACCTTCGACAGGTCGATCTCGAAGTCGGCGAGCTGGCGGTCGCAGTAGTCGTCGGCATCGCGGCGCAGTGCCGCCGCCGTCCCCTCGGCCTCCGCGACGATCTCGTCCGCCCGCACCCGGGCCGCGACCACGACCTGCTCGACGCTGACCAGCTCGGCGGCCCGCTCACGTGCAGCGACGATGATCGACTCGGCCTGCCGGCGGGCGTCGGCGAGCACCTGGTCCGCGCCCTCGAGCACCTCGTCGGCCTCGGCGAGCTGGGTCGGCAGGATCGCGTGCGCCTGCTCGATCAGGTCGAGCAGCTCGGCGCGGTTGACGAGCACTGACGACGACATGGGCATGGCACGCGCTCCGGCCACCGCGGCCTCGAGCGCGTCGAGGATCCCGGTGAGGCCTTCGGGCTGGCGACGCTCGTCGTCGATCTCGGTCATGTCATCCTCCGCAGGGGTCTGCCGTGCGTGCTGTCCGAACTCACCGAGTCTGCCCGAGCGCCTCGAGCCGCGCGCGCACGGCCTGCCCCACCCCTGGTGGGACGAGGTCGTCGATGGGACCGCCGTGCCGCGCCACGTCCTTGACCAGCGACGACGCGACATGGGCTACCGAGCGGTCGGCCGGGAGGAACACCGTCTCGATGCCGGTCAGGTGCCGGTTCATGAGCGCCATCGGCAGCTCGCCGTCGTAGTCGCCACCGCCGCGCAGGCCCTTGACCAGGGCGGTGGCGCCCACCTCGCGGCAGAACTCCACCAGGAGGCCGGGCACCACGTCCACGCGCACCGACGGCAGGTGGGCAAGGGCCTCCCGCGCCAGCGCGACGCGCTCCGGTGCGGAGAAGAGGGTCTGCTTCGACGCGTTGGTGGCGACGGCGACCACGACCTCGTCGAAGAGGGCGGCCGCCCGGCTCACCACGTCGAGGTGACCCAGGGTGATCGGGTCGAAGGAGCCGGGGCAGACGGCGATGGTCACGGGGCCACTGTAGGGGCGGCCTCTGCGGCGGCGGGCTCGGTCGGGGCGGGCGTCGCGGGCTCCGCGGGCGGTGTGGGCTCGGCGAACCAGAGCACCGTCTCGCCGTAGCGCCGCTCGTCGGTGCGCGCCAAGCGCCGGGACTCCGCACGCCCAGGCCGCGGGCTGGGCCAGGTCGGCTCAGGGCTCCGTGTCGAGCGCTCCACCACGACCACCGCCTGGTCGTCGAGGTGCTTGACGAGGGCACGCAGCACCTCGGCAAGCTCATGCTCGGTGAGCTCGTAGGGCGGGTCCACCAGCACCAGGTCGGCCTGGGACCCGACCGGCCGTTCCAGGAAGGACATCACCCGCTCCGCGGCGACCCTGACCCCCGGCAGACCGAGCGTCGCGACGTTGTACCGGCACACGTCCGCCGCCTCACGGGCCGCCTCCACCAGGACGACGTCGCGAGCACCCCGGCTGGCCGCCTCCAGCCCGAGCGCACCGGACCCGGCGAAGAGGTCGAGCACCCGGGCGTCGCGCAGCACGTCGAGGTGGTCGAGCCGTGAGAAGAGGGCCTCGCGCACGCGGTCGCTGGTGGGTCGGGTGCCCTTCCCCGGCACCCGGAGGGTCCGGCCGCCCGCCTTCCCCGACACGATCCTCGTCACGTGCCCAGGGTAGGTGGACCGGCGGACGTCACGTGCGGTCGAGGAACTCCGCACGCTCGGGGTCGAGCCAGTCCTCGATCGCGGCGCGGAGCAAGGGCGAGCGCTCCAGGTCGATGTCGCCACGGACGGTCTCGAGCGCGTCCATGCGGGCGTCGGCGATGAGGTCGGCGTCGCGCACGACCCGCAGCAGCCGCAGCGAGCTCGCCCGGCCGGACTGGGAGGCGCCGAGCACGTCGCCCTCCCGGCGCAGCTCGAGGTCGACCGTGGCCAAGGCGAAGCCGTCGGTCGTCTCGGCCAGGGTCTGCACCCGCCGGGCGCCGTCCGAGCCTTCGGGGGCGTCGGAGAACAGCAGGCAGACACCGGGTGCGCTCCCGCGTCCGATCCGTCCGCGCAGCTGGTGCAGCTGCGAGAGCCCGAACCTGTCGGCGTCCAGGACCACCATCACCGTCGCCTCGGGGACGTCGACGCCCACCTCGATGACGGTCGTGGAGACCAGCAGCTGGAGGCGGCCCGACGAGAAGGCGGCCATCACGTCGTCCTTCTCAGCAGCCGGGAGGCGACCGTGCATCACCCCGATGCCGACGCCCTGCAGCTCGCGCAGCGCAGCCAGCTCCTCGGCCACCTCGAGCACGGCCCGCAGGGGCCGACGCTCGGTCGGCGGCGGCCCGGCCAGGACGTCGCCGTCATCGAGACCGGGCCTCTCCCCGGCCGCCGGCCCGGCCAGGTCGTCGTCGACACCGTGCACGAGCTCGCTGACGAGGTCGGCGTCGTCGTCGGCGCCCCAGGAGGTGGCGTCGTCCGGGCTGATCCGTGGGCACACGACGTAGGCGCGATGGCCGGCGTCGATCTCCTCGCGGACCCGCGCCCACGTCCGCTGCGTCCAGGAGGGGCGGTCCGCCGGGACGACGTGCGTGGTCACGCCCGAGCGCCCACCGGGGAGCTCGGTGAGGGTGGAGACCTCGAGGTCGCCGAACACCGTCATGGCGACGGTGCGCGGGATGGGCGTCGCCGTCATCACCAGGAGGTGGGGGACGGTGCCCCCGCGCGAGCGCAGGGCGTCGCGCTGCTCGACCCCGAAGCGGTGCTGCTCGTCCACCACGACGAGCCCGAGGTCGGCGAACTGGACCTTCTCCCCCAGCAGCGCGTGCGTCCCGACGACGATCCCCGCCGCACCCGACGCGGCATCGAGGAGGGCCTGGCGCCGCGACGCCGAGGACTGCGAGCCCGTCACCAGGGTCACCCGGGTCGCACGGTCGGCGGCGCCGAGCATGCCCTCCTCGGCCAGGGGTCCGAGCAGCGCACGCAGGGTCCGCAGGTGCTGGGCGGCCAGGACCTCGGTGGGGGCCAGGAGCGCGGCCTGCCCGCCGGAGTCGATCACCTGCAGCATGGCCCGCAGCGCCACCACCGTCTTGCCCGAGCCCACCTCACCCTGCAGCAGCCGCTGCATGGGCGAGGGCAGGGCGAGGTCGGTTGCGATCTCCTCGCCCACCTGCCGCTGCCCCTCGGTCAGGGTGAAAAGGAGCCGCGCGTCGAACGCCGCCAGGAGGCCCGACGGCGTACCGGGGCGAGCGAGCGCGTCCTGCAGGGCGACCAGCGCGCGGCGCCTGACCAGGGCGGACTGCAGCACGAACGCCTCCTCGTACCTCAGGCGACGTCGACCGCTGCTCCAGTCGTCGGCGGTGAACGGCTCGTGGACCTGGCGCAGGGCCTCGTGCAGCGTCACCAGTCGTCGTCGCTCGCGGACGGCGTCGGGGACCGGGTCGGGGAGGTCGTCGGCCGTCATCGGGTCGAGCACCGTGCGCACGGCTCGCTGGATCCGCCAGGTGGGCACCGCGGCGCTCGCGGGGTAGATCGGGATGGGGCGGCTCGCCTGGACGAGCACGTCGGCCTCGTCGTCGGCGTCCACCCCGACCACCTGGTAGTCGGGGTGGGTCAGCTGAAGCGTTCCCCGGTACTCCCCCACCGTCCCGGTGAACATCCCGACGCGGCCCGGCGTGAGCTTGCGCTCGTGCATCGTGAGCGCGGCCCGGCGCTTCGCGAAGAAGGTGAGGGACAGCGACCGGTTCCCGTCGGTGACCGTCGCCTGGAGCATCGCACCGCCGCGGGAGCGCATGTCCCTGACCGTCGCCTGCACCACCCGGGCCATGACCGCCACGTGCTCGCCGACGACCAGCGAGCCCAGGTCCGTCATCCGGCCCGGCTCGGCGTAGCGGCGGGGGTAGTGCCGCAGCAGGTCGCCCGTGGTGTGCAACCCGAGCTTGGCCAGCGGTGCGGCCGTCCGCGGACCCAGGACGCGGGTGAGCGGCTCCCTGAGGCGGTCCGGTCCGGTGCGGGTCGCGTCCGGCGCAGGGGCGTCGGTCACTCGACGCCGATCACGACGTCGGCGTGGGGCGCACCGCCCGCCAGGACCACGAGCTCGACCTCCTCGTGAGACCGGCCGGCGTCCAGGAGGGCCGCGACGGCCGCGGGAGGCGTGAGGGTGCCGGTGACCACCGTGACGATGCCGGTGGCTGACTCCAGGAGACGGTCGACGGTCCGGCGCACCCGCTCAGCGTGCAGCACGCCGCCGACATCGGCTGCGTCGAACGACACCACCGAGGTGCGCACCTGACGCACAGCCCTGGTGACCTCCGCGAGCAGAGCGTCGGGCCCCGGGCTCGGGTCCTGGCTCGCAAGGGTCGCGGCGCCGATGACGAGCTGCACCTCCTGGAGGTCGTCGACGACCTCGACGTCGCCGTCGTGCAGAGCCGGGTCGACCTGCTGCGACGCCAGCACGAGCACGCGGCTCGCCCCCGTGTCCTGGACGGCGCGCCGCAGCTGGGGACCGAGGTGGTCCCCGTCGTGCACCAGGACGACGACGGCGCCGGCTCGCGCGAGGTCTGCCACGAGCCCGGGAGCCGCGGTCACGGCGACCAGCCCGAGGGCCGGCCGGTGCTGACCGTGCACGCCCGACTGGCTCATGAGGTGACGCACGCGCACCTGACGCGCCGCGCCGCCGACCGCCGAGGCGCCGGCCAGCGCCTCCAGCGGGGTGCTGGTGTGCACGTGGACCTGCCAGAGCCCCTCCCCGCCGACGACGGCGACCGACTCACCCACGCCTCGCAGGGCCGAGCGCAGGCGGGGGGCGAGGTCGCTTCCGGACCCGTCCTCGACGAGGTACATGACCTCGAACTCCGGGCCAGTCTCGATCGGCGCGCCGCCGCCGTCGCCCGACGGCTCGGGGCACGGCGGCAACGTCATCGCCGCGCGCGCGGTCGGGCTGCTGGTCACCGGTCGCCCGTCGGGCGTCCCCGCGCGCCGGGCGACGGCCGCCCGGTCCAGCGCCGAGGTGCTGCCCAGGCAGTGCGCCAGCGCGTCCAGCACCAGGAGCAGGCCCCATCCGCCGGCGTCCAGCACCCCTGCCGCCCGCAGGGCCGGCAGCTGGCCGGTGGTCCGCGCCAACGCCTGGTAGCCGACGTCGACGCCGGCGTCGAGCACCTCCACGCAGCCCGCCCCGGGCGTCGCTCGCGTGGCCCGGCGCGCGCCCGCGCCGACCGCCCTGGCGACGGTGAGCACCGTCCCCTCGAGAGGTTCGCCCACGGCCTCGTACGCTGCGACGGCTGCGCGCTCGAGCGCATCGGCCAGGTCGTGGCCGGTGGTGGTGCCGGTCAGGGCGGTGCCCGACATCGTGGTCGGAAGGCCGCCGACGAACGCCCGCAGGTACTGGCCGACGATCACCCCGGAGTTGCCCCGAGCACCGATCAGCGCCCCGCGCACGAGCGCCTGTGCCACGTCGCCCGCACGCGCGGCGCCGTCCAGCCGGCCGACGGCGGAGGCCGCCTCCCCGAGGGTGAGGAGCAGGTTCGTGCCGGTGTCGGCGTCGGCGACCGGGAAGACGTTGAGCGCATCGAGGTCGTCCCGCCGGGCGGTCAGCAGGTCGTGGGCCGTGGACATCCAGCAGCGCAGGGTGGCACCGTCGAGCGCAGCGGCTCCGGCGTGCTCGCTCACTGCTGCTCCTCTCCGTCCGGTGCCCCGGCCGATCCGGCGTGCGTCCGGTGCGGCCTGGCGGCTGCACCGGGCTCCGGCCGCGGCGCACGCCGTTTGGGCCACGGCGTGCGATCGGCTACCCTATCGAGGTTGCCCGGCCACGCCTGGGCACCGCGAGATCCCGTCCTGCCGACCCTCACGGGCATGCAGGACCTCGCGCCCCGACACTGACCTCGCCGCCCTCCGCGGAGCGCGCGGCGTGCACGACGATCAGGAGAGAACGTGGCTGCCAACTGCGACGTCTGCGGCAAGGGCCCGGGCTTCGGGCACAGCATCTCGCACTCACACCGCCGCACCAAGCGTCGCTGGAACCCGAACATCCAGCGTGTGCGCGCTGTCGTGGCCGGTGCCCCCAAGCGCGTGCACGTGTGCACCTCATGCCTCAAGGCCGGCAAGGTCCAGCGCACCGCCTGACCACAGCCGGACGGTGCCGACCGGGCACCACGCACGCAACCGGACGCCCGCGGAGATCCTCCGCGGGCGTCCTGCTGCGTTCACCCGGCTGTCCTGGTGGTCGGGCCGCGCGGATGGCAGGGTGTCGCTCATGGTGGACGAGCTCCCTGATGTGACCATCCGGCCCGCGACCCCGCAGGACGCCGACCAGATCGCCGCCGTGCACGTCGCCTCGTGGCGCGAGGCCTACAGCGGGGTGGTGGCCGAGGACTACCTGGCCCACCTCGACGTGGCTGCGCGTGCCGAGCGCTGGCGCACCCAGCTGACCGAGGACTCGCGCCGCGTGAAGGTCTGGGTCGCCGAGGACGAGGGCCACATCGTCGGCTTCGCGTCCCTCGGACCGTCCCTCGACGACGACGCCGAACGCGACACGCTGCAGATCTACACCATCTACCTCGAGCCGGCGTCCTGGGGCAGGGGCGTGGCCCGCGAGCTCATGCGCACCGTCCTGGCAGCTGTGACGCCGGGCGTTCCGGTGACCCTGTGGGTCCTCGAGGCCAACGAGCGCGCTCGCCACTTCTACCGGCGCCACGGCTTCAACCCCGACGGGGTGGAGCGCCTCGAGGAGATCGGCGCGGCCCAGTACCGCGAGATCCGCTACCGCCGGGGCTGAGCCGGCGACCTCATCGGCGGAAGTGGTCCCACCCCGGGCTGTCGACCGCCGGCGCCTGTCCGCTGACCAGCACCGTCCCCGACGGGTGGGCGCCCGCGGCGTGCACCGTCCCGATCCGGCGGAAGCCCTCCGGGAGGCCGGCACCCGCGGGGAAGGTGGCGAGGAGACCGTGGTCCTCGCCACCCGTGAGGACCCAGGTCTGCGCGTCCACGCCGAGCCGGGCCGCGGCGGGCGCGAGCGCCTCCAGGTCGTCGGCGAAGACCACGCCCGGCGCATCGAGGTCGAGCACGACCCCGCTGGCGCGCGCGAGGCGTCCGGCGTCGCGCAGCAGGCCGTCGGACACGTCGAGCATGGCGGTGGCGCCGGCACGGGCCGCGAGCACACCGGCAGCGAGCGGAGGTTCGGGACGCAGGTACGCCTGCACGAGCCCGTCGAGACCGCCATCGGGTCCGGACCGCCCGGACGGCTCGGCCGCACCCGCGGCCGCGCGACCGTCTGCGCGGGCGTGCAGCACCGCCAGCCCGGCCGCCGACCGTCCGCGGACGCCGCAGTGCGCCACGACGTCACCCCGTCCGGCGCCACTGCGCAGGACGGGCGGGCGGCCCTCGAGGTCCCCCAGCACCGTGATCGCCACCACGACCTGCTCACCCGCGCTCAGGTCCCCGCCGACGACGCCTGCCCCCACCGGCTCGCAGGCCTCACCCAGGCCCGATGCCAGGTCGAGCACCCAGGCCACAGGCAGGGCCGGCGGCAAGACCAGCCCGACCACGATCGCCGTCGGGACGGCGCCCATCGCCGCCACGTCCGCGAGGTTCTGGACCGCGGCGCGGTAGCCCACGTCACGGCCCGTCGACCAGTCGCGCCGGAAGTGGTGGCCCTCGACGAGCAGGTCGGTGGAGATGACGACACGCTGGTCGGGCGCACGCAGCACAGCGGCGTCGTCCCCGGGACCGAGGAGGGTGGAGTCACCGGCAGGCAGGAGGGGGAAGACCCGGGCGAGCAGCAGGTCCTCACCGAGATCGGCGACGGTGACCGGGGCCCCGGCGTCCGACCGGTCAGGGGCGGGCGCGACCTCGTGGTGATGCACGACGGCCAGGCTACCGACAGTCACCAGGAGGCGGACCGGGCACCGCCGTGCCGCGCTAGCGTGGCCGTGTGCCTGCGCCGCGTCTTCGCCGAGCGTGGGTCGCTGCCCCCGCCCTGCTCCTGGCCGGGTGCGCGGTCCAGGTCTCGGTCCCCGCGGCCCCGAACGCTGCGGACCCGCAGTGCGCGGCAGTCGTCCTCGCCCTGCCCGACGAGCTCGCCGGGCTGCCACGGCTGCGCACCGGGAGCCAGGCCACCGTCGCCTGGGGCGACCCGGCTGATCCCGTGGTCCTGCGGTGCGGCGTCACGCCGCCCGGTCCGACGACGGACAGGTGCGTGACGGCCGACGACGGCACCACCAGCATCGACTGGCTGGCTGTCCCGGCCGTGGACGGGGACGCGCCGACGCCCTGGCGCTTCACGACGTACGGTCGCTCCCCCGCCGTCGAGGTCCTGGTCCCCGCCTCGATCACCTCGACCCGCTCCACGTCCTTCCTGCTCGACCTCGGGCCGGCGGTGGCCCAGGTGGAGCAGACGAGGACCTGCCTGTGATCACCCGGACTAGGATCGCCACAGCCGTGCCGACCACGAGGAGTCCTGAGTGAAGACCGAGCTGGGCCGCGTCGCCGTGATCGCCGGAGGCCTCTCCAACGAGCGTGAGGTCTCGATGCGGTCGGGCCGTCGCGCGCTGTACGCGCTCGGCCAGGCCGGGGTCGACGCCGCCCTGTACGACGCCGACGAGGCGCTCCTCGACCGGCTCAAGGCCGACCACATCGACGCCGCGTACATCGCCGTCCACGGCGCGAGCGGTGAGGACGGGTCGCTGCAGACAGCGCTGGAGCTCATCGGCCTGCCCTACGTCGGCTCGCCTCCCGGCGCCTGCCACCTCGCCTGGGACAAGGTCGTGGCCAAGGTCCTCATCTCGCGTGCGGGCCTGGCGACACCGCCCTGGGTCGCCGTGTCGGCCCGGTCGTTCCGCGAGCTCGCGCCCACGCAGATCGTGCGGGCCATCACCGAGCGCCTCGGCCTGCCTGTCGTCGTCAAGCCGGCCACCAGCGGGTCGACGCTGGGCATGAGCCTCGTCGAGGAGGCCGCGGACCTCCCGACGGCCCTCGTCCGCTGCTTCACGTTCGGCAGCGTGGCCCTGATCGAGCAGTACGTGCCCGGCTACACGATCGAGACGGTCGTCGTCGAGGACGACGAGACCCCGACGGCCCTGCCCCCGGCCGCCTTCACCAACCCGGGCATCTCACCGTTCTCGTTCGAGGCCCGCTACAGCGCCGACCTCATCACGATCGCCCTGCCGGCCCCGCTCCCGCCGGAGGCGCTCGACGCCGCGGCGCGTGCAGCCGAGCGCACGCACACCGTCCTGGGCCTGCGGGACATCTCCCGGACGGACCTCATCGTCGGCGACGACGGCATCCCCTGGTTCCTCGAGGCGGCGATCTCCCCCGGCCTCACCGAGACCTCGGTCCTTCCCCTGGCGGCCGCCGAGGTGGGCCGACCGCTCGGGCACCTGCTGGCAGACCTGCTCCTCAAGGCCTCCCGGCGCGCGAGAGCCTGAGAGGTCGCTGCCCGCCGCCCTGTCACCAGGGCGCCGGGCAGCGGGACCCGTCAGCCGCGCGGGCCGTCCAGGCCGACGAGCTTGCCGGAGATGCCGCCGGCCGCCCGGAGCGCGGCACCGGAGCCGAAGCCGCTCGCCACGGTGGGGACCCCGGCGTCTCGTGCCTCGACCAGGGCGTCGATCAGCACCTGGGACGCGGGACGCAGGGCCGCCCAGAGGTAGAGCGCCATCGCCCCGGGCACCGAGTTGACCTCGTTGACGAAGAGGTCCTTGGTCGCGGGGTCGTAGAGGAGGTCCACCCGCACGACGCCGGTCAGGCGCGTCACGGCGGCCACGCGGCGTGCGAGGTCACCGGCGAGCTCCGTGACGGCGTCGGGGACGTTGGCGGGCATCTCGCGGGGCGCGGTGGACAGCCCCGCTCCCTCGCCGGCCTGCCCGGCCAGGTACTTCTGCGCGTAGGAGTACACGCCTCCCTCGTCGCCGCGCAGGGGGCGCTCCAGCTCGGAGACCTCCAGCTGCGGGGCCGTCCGGAAGGAGATGTTGAGGTCGACCAGGTCGCGCCGGTAGGGCTCGACCACGGCGCCGGCGCGCAGGTGCGTGCTGGTCCGGGCCAGCACCCGCGCGGCGGGCAGGTCGTCGACGATCTCGATGCCGATCGACGACCCGCCGAAGCGCGGCTTGACGATGTAGGGGCCGTCGAACCCCGGCTCGCCGTCGGCGAGCAGCGCCGCGCGCGGCAGCGACGGGATGCCGGCGGCGTGCATGAGACCGCCGAAGGCGAGCTTGTCCATGCCGACAGCGGAAGCGTAGAGGCTCGACCCGGTCGCGGGGATGCCGAGGAGCGCGAACAGGCCGGCGAACCCGCCGCCCTCGCCGAGCCCGCCGTGCAGGCAGCTCAGGGCAGCGTCGATCTCGAGGCGCTCGGAGCGCAGGCGACCCTTGAGGAACAGGCCCGGGTCGGCGCCGAGGCGGATGTCGACCGGCTTGGACCCGGCCGGGACGCCCTCGAGGTAGTCGCGTGCCTCGGTCGCCGCCGGGACGACGAACCAGCCACCGGTGGGTGCCCAGTACAGCGGGACGACCGACTGACCGGCGGTCGTGAGCACCCGCTCGGCCTGCAGACCCGTGAGGATCGAGATCTCGTGCTCGGGAGAAGGACCACCGAACACGACGGCCCACCGGGAGCGTTCCGACATCGCCAAGCCACACCTCACAGGTCAGGGGTCGACCACGCGCCCATCAGGGGTAGTGATCGGGAAGATCGTTCTCGTAGAGTATGACGCCCGTCGCCCCGGCCCTCGCGATGGCGAGCGGGACCGCCTCGGGCCTGTGCTCGACGACATCGGGTCGGGCACCGCCCTGGACCGCACCCTCGACCAGCGCCGCCCGGTTCGTGCGGCCGACGACCACCAGGTGCGCGCCCGCCTGGGCAGCGGCCCGCGCGAAGTCGGCGTTGCGCTCGTGCTGGACCGGACCGAGCTCGACGATGCCCGGCGTCACCACGACGAGCCGGCCACCCCGGCCCTCGGCGAGCGCGGCGGCCTCGCGCAGGGCGGCGTGCGCCCCGATCGGGTTGGCGTTGTAGGTGTCGTCGACGACGAGCACGCCGCCCGCGACCTCCTGGAGCTCGGCGCGGTGGGCGGCCCGCGGCAGCACCGCGAGCCGTGGCCCGAGGGCCGTCACGTCCACGCCGACGGCCAGGGCGACGCCCAGCGCCACGCCGAGGTTGACCGCGTGGGGGACCCCCTCGCCGACGGCGAGACGCACGACGTCCCCGCCCGGGACCTGGACGCGCACCTCGTGCTCCGCGAGGTCCACGACGACGTCCGCGCTTGCGCCGGACGTCGAGCACGTGATGACGCGCTTGCCCTGCTCGCGGCACCGCTCAGCCAGACCGGCCAGCTCCGAGGTGTCCACGGGGAGGACCACGGTGCCTGCCCGCTCGGTGATCTCCGACTTGGCAGCCAGGACCGTGGCATGGGTCCGCATGCGCTCGAGGTGCGCCTCGCCGATCGTCGTGATGACCGCGACGTCCGGCGGGAAGAGGCGACAGAGCTCGCGGATCTCCCCGGGGCCGTAGGTGCCCATCTCGGCGACGAAGACCTCGGTCCCGTCGACGAGCGTGTCGTTGACGGCGCGGGACAGACCCAGCCGGTTGTTGAAGCTCGCGGGCGAGGCGACGACGGCCGTGCTCGCGCTGAGCACGTGCGCGATGTAGCCCTTCGTCGACGTCTTGCCGTACGAGCCGGTCACGGCCACGACCGTCGGGCGCACCCGGGCCAGCCGGCGCTGCGCCTGCTCGACGAACGGTGCCGAGAGGCGGCGCTCGACCACGTCGGTGATCGCCAGGGCGACGTCGAGGGTGAACGGGACGGTCACGGCCACCAGCGCGAGCCCACCGGGGCCGACCAGCAGCACGAGGACGGCGCCCAGGACGACCACGAGGACCGCCCACACGGCGACGAGGCGACGCAGCCGTGAGGTCCAGCTCAGGGAGGAGGTGCTGCCGCGGATGCCGAGGCGCAGCGGCAGCGCCGCCGCCCCAGCGGCGGCTCCCAGACCGAGCAGCTCCCAACCTCGTACGCAGGCGCCGACGGCGAGCAGCGCAGCCACGGCGCTGAGCACGACGTCCAGACGCGAGCGCGAGAGCCACAGTGCGGCGATGCGGCGCACCCGTCCGGCGATGTAGTGCTCGCGCTGGGCGACGCGCAGCCACCGCAGCCCCGCCAGCACCACACCCGCGATGCAGGCGGCGATGACGAGGAGGTCCAGCGCCCCGCTCACCTGGCTGCCTCGAGCGCGGACAGGACGGCCGTGCGGACGTCCTGCTCGAGCCGGCCGTCGAGGAGGTGACCGGCGCCCGGGACCACGTCCAGGCTCACGTCGGGCACCAGGGCCGCCGCCAGCCGGGCACCCTCGAGCGGTGCGGCGTCGTCGAGCTCGCCCCAGACCATGTGGACGGGAACGCGGACGCGGGACAGGTCCTCGCGGTAGTCCTCGGAGACGGTGCGCACGAGGATGTCGCGCATGACCCCCTGCGCGGCGCGGTAGTCGGCGGAGCCACCCCGGCGCCGCAGGCGCTCGACCACCGAGGCGGGGAGCAGGTGGGCGGCGTGCAGCCGTTTGGCGAGCCGCAGGCGCAGGCGCGGGCGAGGCGCCGCGGTCGCCCGGACCAACGGCACGCCTGTCAGGACGAGCGAGCGGACGAGCTCGGGGTGGTGGGCGGCGAGCCGGACGGCGACGCGTCCACCGAAGGAGTGCCCGACGACGACGTACGGGCCCGAGCCCGCGAGGGCAGCGGCGACGTGGTCGGCGTAGTCGTCGGTGCCCCAGGCGGTCGGGGGCGGCTCGGTCGAGCCGAAGCCGGGCAGGTGGACAGCCAGGGCGTCGACGCCGGCGAGCACCCGGGCGAAGTCGGCGCCGGTGCGGCCCCATCCGTGCAGGGCCACCACGCGGGCGGGCTCGGAGCCGGTGCGGTCGGCGAGCACGTCACCCGCCAAGACCGTCAGCACGCCGATGAGGCTAGCACCCGGGGCCCGGCCTCTCCTGGCGAGCGAGGAGCCCGCCGGTGGCGCCGCACGCCGCGACCTGGCCGCCCAACTAGGCTCCCTCGGGTGAGTCACGCGCCCCTCCCGTCGTCACCCGCCACCGTCGTCGTCACTGCCGGCCGGCCCCCGCGCGATCCCGGTGCGCCGGTCAACCCCGCCGTCGTGCTCTCGTCCACGTACCGGTCCTCAGGGGTGCCGGCGGCCGGTGAGCTGCTCTACGCGCGCAGCGGCACCGAGACCTGGACGCCGTTCGAGGAGGCCCTCGCGGCCCTCGAGGCGAGTGCGCTGCCCGCGCTCGTCTTCGGGTCCGGGATGGCGGCCATCGCCGCGGCCTTCTCGCTGCTGCCCCCCGGTGGGCGTCTCGTGCTCCCGCGGCACTCCTACCAGATCACCCTCGCGCTGGCCGCGGACCTGGCCGAGCGCACAGGGCTGCGCATCGAGACCGTCGACATCGCCGACACCGACGCGGTCCTCGCGGCCGTGCGCGGGGAGACCGCCCTCGCCGGCCAGGACGGCCAGGACGGCCAGGACGGCCAGGACGAACGGTCCGTGGGCTCGGACGGCCCGGCGTCGATGCTCTGGATCGAGTCCCCGACCAACCCCATGCTCGAGATCGCCGACCTGCCTGCCCTCGCTGCCGGAGCACGGGCCGCCGGCGCCCTCGTGGTGGTGGACAACACCTTCGCGACGCCGCTGGGTCAGCAGCCGTTGCTCGCCGGCGCCGACGTGGTCGTCCACTCGGTCACGAAGTACCTGGCCGGCCACTCCGACGTCGTCCTCGGTGCTGCGGTGACGTCGGACGTCGGTCTGCGTGACCGGCTGCTCGCCTACCGGACCGTCCACGGCGCGATCGCAGGCCCGTGGGAGGTATGGCTGGCCCTGCGTGGGCTGCGGACGCTGGCGCTGCGCACCGAACGCTCCCAGCACAACGCGGCAGTGCTGGCCGAGCGGCTCGCGGCCCACCCTGCCGTGGCGCACGTGCGGCACCCGAGCCTGCCGGGCGACCCCGGCCATGAGCGGGCGTCCCGGCTGCTCACCGGCTACGGGTCGATCGTGGGCGTCGAGCCGGTCGGAGGGCCGGCCGAGGCGGACGCCGTGGTCGAGGCGCTCCAGCTGTGGCTGCCGGCCACGAGCCTGGGCGGTGTGGAGTCGAGCCTCGAGCGCAGGCGCCGGTTCGCGACGGAGTCGCCGACGGTCCCGGAGAACCTGCTGCGGCTGTCCGTCGGCATCGAGGACGTCGAGGACCTGTGGAGCGACCTCGACCAGGCCCTGCGCACCCTGCTCGATCGCACCGAGGGCTGACGGTCCTACCCGGGACGGCCCCGCCGGGGCGGTCGCCGGCGCGTCGCTCGGCAGGAGCGGGCGTCAGACGCCTTCGGCCTTGTGCGGGCGGTTGAGCAGCATCTGAGCCATCTCCTCGACCGCGAGACCGTGGTGCAGCACCGCGACGACGGCCGAGGTGATCGGCATCTCGACACCGACCGTCGTGGCGAGCTCGAGAACCGAGGTCGACGACTTCACGCCCTCGGCCGTCCCGCCCGTCGCTGCGACGGCCTCGTCCAGCGTCATGCCCTGGCCGATCCGCAGCCCGAGCGCGTGGTTGCGGGACAACGGGGAGGCGCACGTCGCGACGAGGTCCCCCATCCCCGCGAGCCCCGCGAAGGTCTCCGCGTCCGCCCCCAGGGCCAGGCCGAGACGGGTGATCTCCACCAGGCCCCGCGTGACCACCGTGGCCATGGTGTTGAACCCGAAGCCGCGACCCTGGGCGATGCCGACCGCGACGGCGATGACGTTCTTGACCGCCCCGCACAGCTCGACGCCCACGACGTCGGTGTTGGTGTACGGGCGGAAGTACGACGACGCGCACGCCCGCGCGACCCGGCGAGCGGTCTCCTCGCTGGTGGACGCGACCACCGTGGCCGTGGGCTGCCGCTCGGCGATCTCGCGGGCGAGGTTGGGCCCCGACACCACGGCGACCCGATCGGCGGGCACGGCGAGCACCTCCGCGAGCAGCTCGCTCATCCGGCGGTCCGAGCTCAGCTCGACGCCCTTCATGAGCGAGACGACGACCGCCTCGGGTCCGACGAGGCCGGTGAGCGGCTGGAGGGTCGCGCGCACGACCTGCGCGGGGAGCGCGACCGCGACCAGGTCGGCCCCGCGCAGCGCGACGGCGGCGTCGGTCGTGGCGCCCACCGCATCAGGCAGGAGCACGCCCGGCAGGTACTCCTCGTTGGTGTGCGAGCGCTCGATCTCCTCGCAGATGTCGGCGCGACGGCCCCACAGGGTCACCTCGCAGCCGGCATCGGCGAGCACCGCCGCGAACGTGGTCCCCCAGCTGCCCGTGCCCAGCACCGCAGCACGCACGGCAGCTCCGCTCACGGGGTTCCGCTCTCGGGCGTCCGGCGCATGACGAAGCGCTCGGGGGGCGCGCTCTGGCCGCGGATCCCCTCGAGGAGGGTGGTGATGGCCGCCATCACGCGTTCGGTGGCCTCGCGCAGCGTCACCGTGTCCTGCGGGCGGTCGTACAGGTCGCTCAGGTCCACCGGCGGCCCGGCCACGACCGTGACCTTCTTGCGCGGGAACGGCCTGAAGAGCTTGCCGTACCGGGCCAGGAGGTCCTGGGGACCCCACTGCGCGATCGGGATCACCGGCGCCCGGGTGGTCAGGGCCAGGCGGGCGACCCCCGTCTTCCCGGCCATGGGCCACAGGTCCGGCTCACGGGTCAGCGTGCCCTCCGGGAACACTGCGACGCACTCCCCCGCCGCGAGAGCGTCGACAGCCTCCTGCAGGGACTGGCCGGCCTGCGCGGTGTTGCGGTGCACGGGGATCTGACCCGTCGCCCGCAGCACGGGACCGAGGACCGGCACGTTGAACAGCGAGGACTTCGCCAGGATCTTCGGAGCGACGCCGTTGTCGTAGAGGAAGTGCGCGAACGTCAGCGGGTCGACGTTGGTCATGTGGTTCGCGGCAGCGATGAACCCGCCGTCGGCGGGCAGGTTCTCCGCGCCACGCCACTCACGGCGCGTGACGGCCAGGAGGACCGGGCGCACGATGCGCGCGACGTTGCGGTAGGCGCGGTTCGAGCGCGCGGGTGCTGGCACGGGAGCCGATGCTACCCGCGGTCAGTCACGCGTGAACTCGGCTCCGAGGGCCGTGAGCTTGTCGGTGAAGTGCTCGTAGCCCCTGTCGATGAGGCCGATCCCGCTGACCGCGGAGACGCCTTTCGCCGTGAGCGCCGCGATGAGGTGGCTGAAGCCGCCGCGCAGGTCCGGGACCTCGATGTCTGCCGCCGCGAGCGTGGTCGGTCCGGAGATGACTGCCGAGTGGTAGAAGTTCCGCTGCCCGAAGCGGCACGGGTGACCGCCCAGGCACTCCCGGTAGACCTGGATGGTGGCCCCCATGCCGACGAGGGCGTCGGTGAACCCGAAGCGGTTCTCGTACACCGTCTCGTGGACGATCGACAGGCCCTTGGCCTGCGTCAGGGCGACCACGAGCGGCTGCTGCCAGTCGGTCATGAACCCGGGGTGGACGTCCGTCTCGAGCACGATCGACCGCAGGTCGCCGCCGGGGTGGAAGAACCGGATGCCGTCCTCGAGCACGTCGAACTCGCCGCCGACCTTGCGGAAGGTGTTGAGGAACGTGGTCATCTCGGGCTGGGTGGCGCCCTTGACGGTGATGTCGCCGCGGGTCGACAGCGCCGCCGACGCCCATGACGCCGCCTCGATGCGGTCGGACAGGGCCGTGTGCTGGAAGCCCTTGAGCCGCTGCACGCCCTCGATGCGGATGACGCGGTCGGTGTCGACCGAGATGATCGCGCCCATCTTCTGCAGCACGGCGATGAGGTCGAGGATCTCGGGCTCGACGGCTGCGTTGGAGAGCTCGGTCAGGCCCTCGGCGCGCACGGCGGTGAGCAGCAGCTGCTCGGTGGCACCGACGCTCGGGTAGGGCAGGTCGACCTTCGTGCCGTGCAGCCCGCGCGGCGCGGTCAGCGCGATGCCCTGCTCGCGCTTCTCCACCACCGCACCGAACTGCCGCAGGATGTCGAGGTGGTAGTTGATCGGCCGGTCGCCGATGCGGCACCCGCCGAGGTCGGGGATGAACGCCTCACCGAGGCGGTGCAGCAGCGGCCCGCAGAAGAGGATGGGGATCCTGCTGGCGCCGGCGTGCGCGTCGATGTCCGCCACGTGCGCGGACTCGACGTTGCTCGGGTCGAGCGTGAGCACGCCCGCCTTCGTGTCGGACGTGACGTGCACCCCGTGCAGCTCCAGGAGGCCGGTGACCACGCCGACGTCGCGGATGACCGGGACGTTGCGCAGCTCGCTCGGGCCGTCGCCGAGGAGCGCGGCGACCATCGCCTTGGAGACGAAGTTCTTGGCGCCGCGGACGGTGATCTCGCCGTTGAGCGGAGTGCCGCCGTTGATGTGGAGGACGTCAGACATGGGCCAATGGTCGCTCACAGATCCTCGGACGTCACATCGCCTCGCCCACGACCGCCCCTCCGCGGGGGGTGTCGGGGGCCGGGCGTACGGTCCTGACCTGAGGATCGACGCAGGTCTGGAGGCGCCATGAAGCTCGGGTTCGTCGGCAGCTACGGCACGGCCCAGCAGGTCCTGACGATGGGTCAGGAGGCCGAGGCGCACGGCTGGGACGGGTTCTTCACCTGGGACGGGATCAGTGTCGGCCCGATGGACACGTGGGACCCCTGGACGCTGCTCGGCGCCCTTGCCGTGAGCACCGAGCGGATCCGGCTGGGCGCGATGATCTTCCCGCTCGCCCGCCGGCGTCCGTGGAAGGTGGCACGGGAGTCGATCACCGTGGACCACCTGTCGGACGGCCGGCTGGTCATGCCCGTGGGACTGGGCGCCGTCGACGACGGCGGCTTCAGCCGGGTCAGCGGCGAGGCGGCCACGGCCCGGGAGCGCGCCGAACGTCTCGACGAGGCCCTCGCCATCCTGGAACGGGCCTGGACCGGCGAACCCTTCTCCTACAGCGGCACGCACCACGAGCTCACCGACCTGGTGTTCCGGCCACGCCCGGTCCAGCAGCCCCGCGTGCCGGTCTGGGTGGTCGGCAGCTGGCTGAGCGAGCGGTCCATGGGTCGCGCGGCCCGCTGGGACGGCCTCATGCCGCAGCGCCGGGGTGATCCTCTGCGGGCGCTCGAGCCGGAGGAGGTCCGCGCCGCGTCGGCGTGGGTGCAGGAGCGCCGGGCCAGGCTGGCCGTCGACGAGCCCGACCGGTACCTCGGACCGTACGACGTCGTCGTCGAGGGTGTTCTCCCTGAGGACCCCGAGGAGGCTGTGGAGCGGCTGCAGGCGTTCGGGGACGCAGGCGCGACCTGGTGGATCGAGTCCCGCTGGGACCTCGAGCGGGACACCCCCGAGGTTCTCCTGGACCGCATCCGCCAGGGCCCGCCGGCGATACCGCCCGGAGCGGAGGCCGTCTGAGGAGCATCCCTCCCCAGACGACCACGCCCGATGCAGCGGTCTCAGACGAGGGCGTCGTCCCCGGTCGGCAGGGTCGTCGCGACGGGCCGGGCCGCGACGATCTCGACGGGAGGAAGGTGCTTGGCCGGGAGCGTCCGGGGGCGCCAGGGCTCGCGCGACTGCTCGAACGCCGTGATCTCGGCCTCGTGCTGAAGGGTCAGGCCGATGTCGTCCAGGCCCTCCATGAGGCGCCAGCGCGTGTAGCTGTCGACCTGGAAGGGCACCACCACGTCGGCGCACCGGGCCTGCTGGGCGACGAGGTCGACAGTCACCTCGGTGCCGGGAACGGTCTCGAGCACCTTCCAGATGAGCTCGATGTCCTCCTGGGCCACCTGGGCGGCAAGCAGCCCCTGCTTGCCGGAGTTGCCGCGGAAGATGTCCGCGAACCGCGGCGACAGCACGGCCTTGAAGCCGTAGTCCTTGAGCGCCCACACGGCGTGCTCACGCGAGGAGCCCGTGCCGAAGTCCGAGCCTGCGACCAGGACCGAGCCGCCGGCGTAGGCCTGCTGGTTCAGGACGAAGGCGGGGTCGCTGCGCCAGGCCGCGAAGAGGGCGTCCTCGAACCCCGTGCGCGTCACACGCTTGAGGTAGACCGCCGGGATGATCTGGTCGGTGTCGACGTTGCTGCGGCGCAGCGGGACCCCGACGCCGGTGTGCTGGGCGAACTTCTCCATCGTGGTTCTCTCCTTCGGGGCGTCGGGTCAGGCGGGCAGCAGGTCGCTCGACCGGCCGGTCAGCGGGCTGCCGTCGGGGACGGGGACGTCAGGGCCGAGGTCGGCCACCGACGACAACGTCCCCCGGATGGCTGTCGCCGCTGCCACGAGCGGCGAGACCAGGTGTGTCCGGCCACCCTTGCCCTGCCGGCCCTCGAAGTTGCGGTTCGAGGTCGACGCGCTCCGCTCCCCCGGTGCGAGCTGGTCGGGGTTCATCCCCAGGCACATCGAGCAGCCGGCGTTCCGCCACTCGGCACCGAAGTCGAGGAAGATCTTGTCCAGACCCTCCGCCTCCGCCTGGAGCCTGACGCGCGCCGAGGCCGGGACGACGAGCACCCGGACCGAGTCGGCCTTGCGCCTGCCCCGGATGACCTTGGCGACGGAGCGGAGGTCCTCGATGCGGCCGTTGGTGCACGAGCCGATGAAGACGGTGTCCACGGCGATCTCGCGCAGGGGCATGCCCGCCGTGAGCCCCATGTACTCCAGGGCGCGCTCGGCGGCGACGCGCTCACCCTCGTCGGCGATCTCAGCAGGCACCGGCACCGTGGCGGAGAGCGGAAGGCCCTGCCCGGGGTTGGTGCCCCACGTGACGAACGGCTCGAGGTCGGCCGCCTCGAGCACGACCTCGGCGTCGAAGACGGCGTCGTCGTCGCTGCGCAGCGTGCGCCAGTACTCGACGGCGGCATCCCAGTCAGCGCCCTCGGGTGCGTGCGGACGGCCCTTGAGGTACTCGAAGGTGGTCTCGTCCGGCGCGATCATCCCGGCGCGGGCACCGGCCTCGATCGACATGTTGCAGACGGTCATGCGCGCTTCCATCGACAGCGCGCGGATGGCCTCGCCCCGGTACTCGAGCACGTAGCCCTGCCCGCCGCCGGTGCCGATCTTGGCGATGATCGCCAGGATGACGTCCTTCGACGTGGTCCCCGGGGGCAGCGTCCCGTCGACGGTGATGGCCATGGTCTTGAACGGGGCCAGCGGAAGCGTCTGCGTCGCCAGGACGTGCTCGACCTCACTGGTCCCGATGCCGAAGGCGAGGGCGCCGAACGCTCCGTGCGTGGAGGTGTGCGAGTCGCCGCAGACGACCGTGAGCCCCGGCATGGTCAGCCCGAGCTGCGGTCCGACCTGGTGGACGATGCCCTGGTCGGCATCCCCGAGCGAGTGGATCCGGACGCCGAACTCGGCGGCGTTGTTGCGCAGGGTCTGGATCTGCGTGCGGCTGGTGAGGTCCGCGATGGGACGGTCGATGTCGAGCGTCGGGGTGTTGTGGTCCTCGGTGGCAAGCGTGAGGTCGGGTCGGCGGACGGGCCTGCCCGCAAGCCGCAGACCTTCGAAGGCCTGAGGGCTGGTGACCTCGTGCACCAGGTGCAGGTCGATGTAGAGGAGGTCGGGCGCGCCGTCGGTGCCCCGTCGGACGATGTGGGCGTCCCAGACCTTCTCCGCCAGCGTGCCGGCCATGTGCGTTCCTCTCGCGTCGTTCACCCCGGAACCATGTCCGGGGGGACCATTCCGGCCGAAGGACTTGCGTCTCAGCCCGCGAGACGGCAATATCGACCTATGGACAACTCTAGCGGAGTCGGCGTGCTGGACAAGGCCGCCTCGGTGCTCAGTGCCCTCGAAGCCGGGCCTGCGACGCTTGCGCAGCTCGTCGCTGCCACCCATCTTGCCCGACCGACGGCCCATCGGCTGGCCGTCGCCCTCGAGCACCACCGCCTCGTCGCACGCGACATGCAGGGTCGTTTCGTGCTCGGACCGCGGCTCTCCGAGCTGAGCACCGCAGCCGGTGAGGACCGCCTGCTGGCGGCCGCCAACCCGGTGCTCACCGCTCTGCGCGACCACTGCGGCGAGAGCGCCCAGCTCTACCGGCGCCAGGGTGACCAGCGCATCTGCGTCGCGGCGGCCGAGCGACCGATCGGTCTGCGCGACTCGATCCCCGTCGGTGCGACCCTCACCATGCAGGCAGGGTCCGCAGCCCAGATCCTGCTCGCGTGGGAGGAGCCGGACCGCCTGCACCGGGGCCTGCAGGGCGCCAAGTTCACCGCGACCATCCTGTCCGGGGTGCGCCGGCGCGGCTGGGCCCAGTCCGTCTCGGAGCGGGAGGCGGGCGTCGCCTCGGTCTCGGCACCGGTACGCGGACCGTCCGGACGGGTCGTCGCCGCCGTCTCGATCTCCGGACCGGTCGAGCGCCTCAGCCGCCAGCCCGGCCGGCTGCACGCCGGGGCGGTCGTCGCAGCCGCCAACCGTCTGACCGAGGTCCTGCGCCGCACGGCCGACTGAGCCGAGCGGTCGGCCGACTCGCAGCCACACCAGAACGGAAGAAGCCCGGTCACCTGAGGTGACCGGGCTTCTGACGTACCCCCAAGGGGATTCGAACCCCTGTTACCGCCGTGAGAGGGCGGCGTCCTAGGCCACTAGACGATGGGGGCCAGGGATGCGACCGGTCCCCCACCGGGGGAACGACCGCGGAGAACTCTACAGCATGTGTGACGCCCTCCTGACCCGCGGACGGACCGCCGATCGGAGTGCTGCACGCTGGGGTACCAGGACTCGAACCTAGACTAACTGAACCAGAATCAGTCGTGCTGCCAATTACACCATACCCCATGGGGTATAACCCCCGGCAGTGCGCAGGCCGTCACAGGAGCGATCCTGGACGGTGACGCGCGCTGTTGCACCGGACGTCGTACCGGCGGGGAACTCTACCGGAGCGCCAGGGCTGAACCAAACGGCCGACCTGTGACGAGCGCAGCGCCGCGTCACACGCGCCCGTTCCGCTCCCCGGCCCGCGCGGACCCCGCCGCCGTGGGAGCATGCCCGGCGTGGCACCGGCTCCCTTCACCACCCGTCCTGAGCTCGTCGGCACCCACGGGATGGTCGCCTCGACCCACTGGCTGGCCTCGCAGACGGGGATGGCGGTCCTGGAGGCCGGCGGCAACGCCTTCGACGCCGCCGTCGCGACCGGGCTCGTGCTCCACGTCGTCGAACCCCACCTGAACGGGCTGGGCGGCGACGTGCCCGTCATCGGGTGCCGGGCCGGCGGGACGGCGTTCGTCCTCAGCGGTCAGGGCTGCGCACCGGCGACGGCCACACCGGCCACCTTCCGCGCCCTCGGGCTGGACCACGTCCCGGGTACGGGCCTGCTGGCCGCCGTGGTGCCCGGTGCCTTCGGCACGTGGATGGATCTGCTCGCCCGCTACGGCACCTGGACCGCCCCCGCCGTGATGGCCCCGGCGATCGGCTACGCCCGTGACGGCTACCCCCTGCTCGCCCAGGCGGCGGCCACCATCGCCCGCGTCGCCGCCCTGTTCAGGGAGCACTGGACGAGCTCCGCCGACGTCTACCTGCCGGACGGGCAGCCACCCGTGCCCGGGGCCAGGTTCCGCAACGCGGCTCTCGCAGGCACCCTGCAGCGCCTCTCCGACGCGGCGCAGGCGGCGGGCAGCGACCGGGAGGCGGGCATCGAGGCGGCCCGCGCGGCCTTCTACGAGGGCTTCGTCGCCGAGGCGATCGGCACCTTCTGCGCCACCGAGGTGATGGACTCCTCGGGGCGGCCCCACCGCGGCCTCCTTGCCGCCGACGACCTGGCCGTCTGGCGTGTCGCTGAGGAGACGCCGGCGACGGTGGAGTTCGCCGGCCGCACCGTGGCCAAGACGGGACCCTGGGGTCAGGGCCCGGCCCTTCTCCAGCAGCTCACCGTCCTGGAGGGCCTCGGCCTCGAGGACACCCGCCCGGGCTCAGCGGAGCTGGTGCACGCCGTCGTCGAGACGGCGAAGCTGGCGTTCGCCGACCGGGACGCCTGGTACGGCGACCCCCGGCACACGGACGTCCCGATGGCCGACCTGCTCTCCCCCGGCTACGCCGACGAACGCCGGGGCCTGCTCGGCGCCGAGGCCTCGGACGAGCTGCGCCCTGGGTCTCCCGGCGGGAGGAACCCCGTGCTCCCCGACCAGGTGGAGGCCGAGGTTCGTCGGGCGCGCTCGTCGGTCGGGGGCGAGTCCGCGAGGGGCGCCTCGGGCCGCACGGGCGCCGCGACGGGTGCGGTCCCCGCTGGTCGGGCTGGCATCGGCGAGCCGACATTCACCGACCCGGTGCCCACGCCCGACGGCACGGTCCGAGGCGACACCTGCCACCTCGACGTCGTGGACGCCCGCGGCAACATCGTCTCCGTCACCCCCAGCGGTGGTTGGCTGCAGAGCTCACCGGTCATCCCTGCCCTGGGGTTCCAGCTGCCCACCCGCGCGCAGATGTTCTGGCTCCAGGAGGGTCTGCCGAACTCCCTCGCACCGGGCAGACGCCCACGGACCACGCTCAGCCCGACGCTGGTGCTCAGGGACGGTGTCCCCGAGCTTGCGTGCGGCACGCCAGGAGGCGACCAGCAGGACCAGTGGCAGGTGCCCTTCCTGCTCAACCACCTCGTCTACGGGATGAACCTCCAGGAGGCGATCGACGCGCCCACCTGGCACACCACGCACCTGATCTCCTCGTTCGACCCCCGCGAGATCGAGCTCCGCGGTCTGCACGCGGAGGACCGCCTCGGCGACGACGTCCTCGCCGAGCTGCGACGCCGCGGTCACGCGGTGACCGCGGCGGGCCCGTGGTCCCTCGGCCGGCTCAGCGCCGTCGGGGTCGGCACGGACGGGATGCTGCGCGGGGCCGCCGGGCCCCGGGGCATGCAGGGCTACGCGGTGGGTCGTTGATGGATCCCGTCCAGCTTCTCCTCGTCCTGGCCGCGGGCCTGCTGGCCGGCATGGTGAACACGATCGTCGGCGCGGGCACCCTGATCACGTTCCCTCTGCTCGTGGCGCTCGGCATCCCGCCCCTGACTGCCAACGTCTCGAACACCGTGGGGCTGGTGCCGGCGTCGGTCACGGGCGCCTGGGGGTACCGGCGCGAGCTCTCCGGGCACTGGAGAACCGTGGCCCGCATGGCGGCGCTCTCGGCCGTCGGTGGCGTCGGGGGCGGGCTCCTCCTGCTGGCCGCCCCGGCCTCGGCCTTCACCACGGTGGTGCCGTGGCTCCTGGTGCTCGCGGCGGCCCTCGCCGCCGCACAGCCGCGGGTGGGCGCGGCCCTTCGCCGACGCTCGGCCGCGACCGCAGCCCGGGTGGCCGGCGGCCCGGACGCCGGGGCCGACGCGTCCGGGACGACGCACCCGTGGCCGGGCGAGCCCGTGACCAGACCGCTCTCGGTCGGGCTGGGGCTCGGCGTCCTGGCGACGGGCGTCTACGGCGGCTACTTCGGCGCGGCTCAGGGGGTGGTGCTGCTGGCCCTTCTCGGGATCGCGTGGAGCACCGACCTGCAGCGCGCGAACGGTGCCAAGAACGTGCTCGCGGGGACGGCGAACCTCGTGTCCGCCACGGTCTTCGTGGTCGGGGGTGTCGTGGACTGGCAGATCGCCGGTCTGATCGCCGTCGGCTCGGCGCTCGGCGGGGTCCTGGGTGCCCGGGTGGGCCGGCGCATCCCGGCCCCTCTGCTGCGGACCCTGATCGTCGTGGTCGCGCTCGGAGCGGCGCTGCTGATCGCCACCCGGCGCTGACGGGAGGCGTCGCGCGCCGGTTCGACGACCGCGCGAGCGGTGGCTCGACCGCGCGCGGCGGCTCTCCGCGGGCTCACGGACGCCGCTGCGACCGGCTCAGCGCAGGCCCAGTGCCCCGGGCAGCTCGGCCAGGGAGGCCACCACGGCGATGCCGTCCGCACGGGCGGCGGCGATGTCCTCGTCGGGCACAGGTACCCGTCGCGGTCCGGGCCGGTCCAGCCACACGCCGCGCAGGCCGGCTGACGCGGCCGCGCGGGCGTCCACGTCGAGCTCGTCGCCGACGTAGGCGGTGCGGGCAGGCTCGGTCCCCAGCAGGCGGCAGGCCTCGAGGAACACGCGGGCGTCCGGCTTGCCGACGCCGATGGTGTCGACGCCGACGAGCATGGGGACCCGCGAGCCGAAGCCGGTCCGTGCGAGCTTGGCCGTCTGGTAGGCGACGCCGGCGTTCGACAGCGCCCCCACCGCCAGCCCCGAGCCGAGGAGCTCGTCGACGACCGCCAGCGCATCGGGGTGCGCGGCCCACGCCCCGGCGAAGCCACGTTCGAACACCAGGTTCCAGGCGTCGTAGGCGTCGTCGTCGAGCACCGGGCCGCCGAAGGCGACCTGGAGCTCGTTGGCCCGGGCCTGCCGCTGCTCGCGGTACCCGACGTGGCCCTGGGTGTAGCGGCGGTAGTGCCCGGCGGCGTCGGCGCGCCACGTGGCGAGCACCTCGTGATGGCGTGCCGGGGCGAGGTCCGGCAGGTAGGTGCGCGCCACCTCGCGCAGGGCCTGACCGAAGGCGGCTGCCGTGTCGACGAGGGTGTCGTCGATGTCGAACAGCACGCCGTCCACGGTCAGTGGCGCCGTCATGGCCGTCACAGACCTGCCCGCAGCGACGCGAGCCGCGCGAGCGTCGACTCCTTGCCGAGGATCTCCAGGCTCTCGAAGAGCGGCGGCGAGACCCGGCGTCCGGAGACGGCGGTGCGCAGCGGGGTGAACGCGAAGCGGGGCTTGATCCCCAGTCCGTCGACGAGCGCGGTCGTGAGCGCATCCTGGGTCGCCGTCGCGGTGAACGCGTCGGCAGCGATCGGCTCGAGCGCGGCGCGCGCGGCGTCGAGCACGTCACCGGCGTCGGCCCGCAACCCACCGCGGGCGTCTTCCTCGATCACCAGGTCCCCGTCGGCGGTGAACAGGAACCCGAGCATCCCGACCGCCTCGCCCAGGAGCGTCATCCGCTCCTGCACCAGCGGGGCACCGGCGTCCAGCAGCTCGCGCTCACCCGGCTGGAGGGCGTCGTAGCCGGGGGCGGAGACCAGGCCGGCGGTGTGCAGGTAGGGCACCAGGCGCTGCCGGAAGTCCTCGGGAGCGAGCATCCGCACGTGGGCGCCGTTGATGGACTCGGCCTTCTTGAGGTCGAACCGGGCCGGGTTCGGGTTCACGTCCGACGCGTCGAAGGCCGCCACCATCTCGGCGACACTGAAGATGTCGCGGTCGGGCGCGATCGACCAGCCCAGCAGCGCCAGGTAGTTCAGCAGACCCTCCGGGGTGAAGCCGCGCTGCCGGTGCAGGAACAGGTTCGACTCGGGGTCGCGCTTGGAGAGCTTCTTGTTGCCCTCCCCCATGACGTAGGGCATGTGGCCGTACACCGGCTCGACGCTCGCCACCCCGATCTCCATCAGGGCCCGGTACAGCACGACCTGCCGGGGCGTGGAGGACAGCAGGTCCTCGCCGCGCAGCACGTGCGTGATGGCCATCAGTGCGTCGTCGACCGGGTTGGTCAGCGTGTAGAGCGGGTGCCCGTTGCCCCGGACGATCACGAAGTCGGGCACCGAGCCGGCCTTGAACGTCAGCTCGCCGCGGATGAGGTCGGTGAACGTGACGTCGGTCTCAGGCATCCGGACGCGCAGGACCGCCTCACGGCCCTCGCGCCGGTAGGCCTCGCGCTGCTCGTCGGTCAGGTCGCGGTCGAAGCCGTCGTAGCCGAGCTTGGGGTCACGACCTGCCGCGCGGTGACGCGCCTCGACCTCCTCGGGCGTGGAGAACGACTCGTACGCGTACCCGCCCTCGAGCAGCCGCCGTGCCACGTCGGCGTAGATGCCCATGCGCTCGGACTGCCGGTACGGCTCGTACGGACCGCCGACCTCGACGCCCTCGTCCCAGTCCAGCCCGAGCCAGCGGAGCGCGTCGAGCAGCTGCTGGTAGCTCTCCTCGCTGTCCCGTGCGGGGTCGGTGTCCTCGATGCGGAAGACGAACGTGCCGCCGACGTGGCGGGCGTGCGCCCAGTTGAACAGCGCCGTCCGGATGAGCCCGACATGGGGCGTCCCGGTGGGCGACGGGCAGAACCGGACACGGATGTCCGAGGGCGTGACTGAAGGAGCCGACGGCGCGGCGAGGTTCTCTGGCATGGTGCTGCAAGCCTAGCCCGGGCCCGCGCACCGGCCCCGGCAGTGCCGGCAGACGGCGGGCTGGAAGAGCCCGTCAGACGCGCCTGATCACCGGGTTGCGCAGCACGCCGATGTTCTCGACCTCGACCTCGACCACGTCGCCGTGCACGACCGGTCCCACCCCGGCAGGCGTCCCGGTGAGGATCACGTCCCCGGGGAGCAGGGTGAAGACCTGCGAGATGTAGGAGATGAGCTCCGCGACGTCGAACACCATGTCCGAGGTGCGTGCGTCCTGCCGCGTCTCGCCATTGACCCTGGCCCGCACCCAGAGGTCGTCGACCTCGAGCCCCGGCACGATCCACGGCCCGATCGGGCAGGAGGAGTCGAAGCCCTTGGCCCGCGTCCACTGGTCGTCCGAGCGCTGGATGTCGCGTGCAGTGACGTCGTTGGCCACGGTGTAGCCGAAGACCTGGGCGAGCGCGCCCTCCGGGGACACATCCTTGGTGATCTTCCCGATGACGACCGCCAGCTCGGCCTCGTGGTGGACCTCCTGCGAGAAGGGCGGCAGGACGATCGGGTCGTCGGGGCCGATCACGCTCGTGTTCGGCTTGAGGAAGAGCAAGGGGCTGGTCGGGAGCTCGTTGCCCATCTCCGCAGCGTGATCGGCGTAGTTGCGGCCGACGCCGACGACCTTGGACCGCGGGATCACCGGCGCCAGCAGCCGCACGTCGTCGCGGTCGAGCGGGACCAGCTCTCCGGTCTTCTGCACGGACATGTAGATCGGGTCGCCGGTGAGCACGGCGAGCTGTTCCGCTCCGGGCTCGCCCTCGACAAGGGCGTAACGGGGGTCGGCTCCGGTGGTGAACCTCGCGATGCGCATCCGCCCAGGGTATCGGCGGTGAGGCTCAGGCCCGGGCGATGAGCTCTCCGTGCAGGACGGCGAACCAGGCGTCCGGCGCCTCTCCCCAGGCCCGCCACGCGTCCGCGAGCACCTCGAGGCCCACGTCGTCCGCGAGGCCGTAGGCCACGGCCTGTCGCGCGAGGTCCGAGGACGTCACCCGCTCGGCCCACAGCCCCGACCACCACTCGCGCTCCTGCGCGGTGGCGTAGCACCAGACACCGGCGCCCGGCCGCAGCCCGCCAGGCTCGAAGCCCGCGTCCAGGGCCCAGGCGAGCAGCCGTCGACCGGCATCCGCCTCGGCGCGGTTGGCGGCGGTGACCTCGTGGTAGAGGTCGAGCCACTCGCGCAGCCCGTCGGACTCGGGGTACCAGGTCATCGCGGAGAAGTCCGCGTCGCGCACGGCCACGACCCCTCCGGGCCGGGTGACGCGGCGCAGCTCACGCAGGGCGCCGACGGGGTCCGTCAGGTGCTGCAGCAGCTGGTGCGCGTGCACGACGTCGAAGGTGTCGTCGGCGAACGGCAGGGCCAGCGCGTCTCCGGTCTGGAAGCGCACGTTCGTCACGCCCGCCCCCGCCGCCGTCTCGCGGGCGATCTCGAGCACGGCCGCCGACACGTCCACCCCCACCACCTCTCCGGGCGCCACCCGGCGAGCCAGGTCGACGGTGATCGTGGCGGGCCCGCAGCCGACGTCGAGCAGGCTCTGGCCGGCGCTCAGGTGCGGCAGGAGGTAGGCGGCCGAGTTCTCAGCGGTGCGCCACCGGTGCGAGCGCAGCACGCTCTCGTGGTGGCCGTGCGTGTAGACGTCCTCGAGGGTCACCCGTCCAGTAACGCGCACCCATCATCAGGTATCAAGCCGTAAGACGGATCGTCTCACCTGGCAGCCGCTCGCGCCTCGTCCACACCTCTGTTGGCGAGCTGGTCGGCCCGCTCGTTCCCGGGGTCGCCGGAGTGACCCTTGACCCATACCCAGGTGATCGTGTGGCGGGCGATCTCCGCCTCGAGCTCCTGCCACAGCTCCTTGTTCTTGACGGGCTTCTTCTCGCCCGTGAGCCAGCCGTTCCGCTTCCAGCCGGCGACCCACTTGCTCATGCCGTTCATCACGTAGGTCGAGTCGACGTGCAGGACGACGGTGCACGGCCGGGTGAGCGTGCGCAGGCCTTCGATCACGGCCGTGAGCTCCATCCGGTTGTTGGTGGTGACGAGCTCGCCGCCCCACAGCTCCCGCTCGTGCGCGCCGGTCCTCATCCAGGCACCCCACCCGCCGGGTCCCGGGTTGCCCTTGCAGGCGCCGTCGGTCCACATCTCCACCACCGTCGGCACGGGGGCGTCGGCGGGTTCGTCGGTCGGCACGACGCCCACCCTAGAGCCCAGCCGACGAGGTTCGGCGGAGCCGAACGCAGGCAGGCGCACCGGTCCACAGGGCCGACGGAGAGCGACCTACCCTGGGCAGGTGACGTGGTCCGGAGCACCCAGCGCAGCGCAGCCGCGTCCGGCGCCGACGCAGGCGCAGGTGCTGGCGGCGGACGCCTGGCAGCCCCTGGCCACGGCGCACGCCCGACGGGCCGACGCGCTCACGGCGGACCACCGCGACCGTCGCGCACGCGGTGTCCCCCACCCGATCGACGACTTCCTCTACGACTACTACGGCACCAAGCCCTCGCTCCTGCGGCGCTGGCACCCCGGTCCCGACGTCGCCCTGGGACCCACGGACGACGGCCCGGCGAGCCAGGCCGCCTGGCGCTGGTACCGCACGACTGCCGGTGGCGAGGTGACCCTGGACGTCGGGGCCTTCATGGCCGATCGAGGCGACACCGTGCGCTACGCGGCCGCCCTGCTCACCGGCACCGCCTCACGGCCGGCGTTCACGGGCTGCCTCGGCCTGCACGAGTGGGCGATGGTCTACCGCCAGGACGACCCCCGCAGGCGCCACAGCCTCCCGCTGCGGCTCGGCCGCGAGGGCACGGACGCGGTGGTCGAGGCGCACCAGCTCCGCTGCAGCCACATCGACGCCTTCCGGTTCTTCACCCCGGACGCCGTCCCTCGCAACCGCCTCCAGCCCACCCGGGCCACCCAGCCCGCGATGGAGCAGCCGGGCTGCCTTCACGCCAACATGGACCTGCACAAGTGGTGCACCAAGCTCGCCCCGGTCGTGCCGGGCGACCTCGCCCTGGACTGCTTCGAGCTCGCTCACGACCTCCGGATGCTCGACATGCAGGCCTCGCCCTACGACGTCTCATCCCTGGGTGCGCGGCCCGTGGCCATCGAGACGCCCGAGGGCAAGGCCGAGTACGTCAGCCGGCAACGCGCGCTGGCCGACCGCGCAGCGGTCCTGCGCGACCGTCTCGTCGTCGTCTGCGACGCCGTCCTCGAGCCGGACCCCGCGGTGGGCTCCCCTCAGCGGTAGCTCCGTCGGACGTCGGGCGTCACCGACGGTCCGCTCCGGGAGTGCGCGATCCACGGGCCGGTGCCGTCGGACAGGTCGAGGACCCCCTCCTCGAGCCACGTCGCCCCGCCCTCGAGGACCGCCTTGGCGAGGCGCTGGTCGGCGCGGTCGTCGTTGTGACCGAGCCTGCGGAAGAGGTCGGTCACCCGTGCCCGGGACTGGTGGCAGAAGACGTCGGCCAGCATGGTCGCGGACTCGCCGGTGGCGCGGTCCTGGGAGCGCAGCGCGGCCGCACGCGAGCACACGGCGGACATGGCGAAGAGCTCCGCCCCGATGTCGACGATGCGGCCGAGGAGCACCTGCCGGTGCTCGAGGCCGGCCTGGTGCCGCGCCATGGCGTAGAAGGTCCGGCGCGCCAGGGTGCGCGAGGCCCGCTCGACGTACCGGACGTGCCGGGCGAGCTTGCCGAACTCGCCGTACGCGCCAGGGCGGGAGCCCTTCCCGACGAGGAGCTGGGGGAACCAGCGGGCGTAGAAGCCGCTCGCTGCCGCAGCGGCGCGGGCCTTCGCACCCAGGTCCGCATCACGCGAGGCGAGGTCGCCGGCGGCCGCGAGGTGCGCGTCCACCGCCTCGCGGGCGATCAGCAGGCGCATGATCTCCGAGGACCCCTCGAAGATCCGATTGATCCGCATGTCCCGCAACAGCTGCTCGACCGGAGCGGCACGTTCGCCGCGCGCCGCCAGCGAGGCTGCCGTCTCGTACCCCCGCCCGCCACGCACCTGCACCAGCTCGTCGGCGACGCGGTAGGCCATCTCGCTCGCCCACAGCTTGGCCAGAGCCGCCTCGATGCGCACGTCCTTCTGACCTGCGTCGGCGAGCGCGGCCGACACCTCGAAGACCGACTCGATCCCGAAGGCGGTTGCGGCGATGAAGGCGACCTTGGCCCCGATGGCCTCGTGCGTGCCGATCGGCCGCCCCCACTGCACGCGCGCCGCCGACCACTCCCGGGCGATCTTGAGCGCCCACTTCGCCCCCCCGGCGCAGATCGCGGGGATCGCGAGCCGCCCGGTGTTGAGCGTGGTCAACGCGATCTTGAGGCCCTGGCCTTCCCCGCCCAGACGGCTCGCCACGGGCACCCGCACCTGGTCGAAGCGGGTGACGCCGTTCTCCATGCCGCGCAGCCCCATGAACGTGTTGCGGTGCTCCACGGTGATGCCGGGGGTGTCGGCCTCGACCACGAACGCGGTGATGCCGCCGCGCCTGCCCTCCGCCGGTGGCACGACGGCCATGACGACGAGGAGCTCGGCGATCGGGCCGTTGGTCGTCCACAGCTTCACGCCGTCGAGCAGGTACGCCGAGCCGTCGGGCGTTGGCGTCGCGGTCGTCCCCAGGCGCGCCGGGTCCGAGCCGACGTCGGGCTCGGTGAGCAGGAAGGCGGAGACGGCTCCGGCGGCGCAGCGCGGCAGGAAGGCACGTCGCTGCTCCTCGCTGCCGAACATCCGGACGGGCTCGGGGACACCGATGGACTGATGGGCTGACAGCAGCGCACCCATGCTGGGGTGCACGGAGCTGGTGAGCATGAGCGCCCTGCCGTAGTGCACCAGGCTCAGGCCGACGCCGCCGTACTCCTGCGGGATCTTCATCCCGAAGGCTCCGAGCGCAGCAAGCCCGCGCAGGTACTCGTCGGGGATCCGGTCCTCGCGCTCGATCCGGGCGCCGTCGAGCGTCGTGCAGTACGCGGCGAGGTCGGCCAGGAACGTCTCACCCCTGGCGGCCTCGTGCGGATCCGGCGTCGGGAGCGGATGGATCAGGGAGACGTCGACCTCACCCAGGTAGATCCCCTTGGCGAAGCTCGGCCTGGTCCACGCGGTCTCACGGGCGGCCTCGGCGACCTCGCGCGCGCGGCGCTCGCCCAGATCACTTGCCGGCTGGACGGACTTGATGCTCATGGCGGGCCCTTCTGCGGGGCCTGCGCGGGACGGGCCCATCGCGGTTTTCATGCTACGCGCGGTACTGCGAAACCTCCTGATGGTCAGTCCGCCCGCACAACGTCCCGGACCTGCCGAACGTTCATATAGTGAGACTCAGCTGAGGTGCTCACCCGCGGTCCATCGGTGAGGAGGCCGTGATGGCGGCCTGGCAGGGCGTCCTGGAGGAGCTGGTCCGGGAACGGCGGCCCGCGCTGATCGGCTACGCGGCGCTCCTGACCGGTGACCGGGTCGAGGCCGAGGACCTGGTGCACGACGCCATCGTGCGCACCTTCGCCCGTCCGCGGTCCTTCCCGAGCCTGAACGCCGCGGACGCCTACGTGCGTCGAGCGATCGCCAGCACGTTCGTCGACCGGCTGCGCTCGCGTCACCGCTGGCTCGTCGCCATGCCACGCCTGGTCCCCGGTGCGACCACGCCGGACGACGACGCGGCGGCC
>DASXVR010000096.1:0-5282 GCA_036504175.1 Actinotalea sp.
GCGCGGCTGGACGAACGTGCCGATCATCGTGCTCTCGGCCCGGGACACGCAGTCGGCCAAGGTCGACGCGCTCGACGCCGGGGCCGACGACTACATGACCAAGCCCTTCGGCATGGACGAGCTGCTGGCCCGGATCCGCGCCGCGCTGCGGCGCGCACCCGTCGAGCTGTCGGCGCCGACCGTCCGGACCAGCCACTTCACGGTCGACCTCGCCGCGCGTCGGGTGGAACGCGACGGGACGGCCGTGCGGCTGACCCCGACGGAGTGGCACCTGCTCGAGATCCTCGTGCGCAACCCCGGGCGGCTGGTCACCCAGCAACAGCTGCTGAGAGACGTGTGGGGACCGGCCTACGAGCGCGAGACGAACTACCTGCGCGTCTACCTCGCGCAGCTGCGGCGCAAGCTCGAGCCCGATCCGACCCACCCCCTGCACCTGATCACCGAACCCGGCATCGGCTACCGCTTCGAGCCCTGACCGGCCGGCCCGCAACCCGCTTTCCCGGGCACGGCTGCGAGCATGATCACACCCGCCGATGGAGGACACTGGCAGCGTGCCCGTGAGCAGAGCAGCGCCACCCGAGGGGGACCCGTGCCGGGCGTGACCAGTGCCGATGTGGCGCGCGAGAGCGGGGTGTCGCGGACCACCGTCAGCTACGTGCTCAACTCGACGCCGGGCGTGACCATCTCGCAGGCCACCCGCGAGCGGGTTCGCCAGACGGCTGCCCGCCTCGGCTACTCCCCCTCGGCCGCCGCCCGGACGTTGCGGACCGGGCGCAGCGACCTGGTCCTCTGCGTGCTGCCGAACTGGCCGATCGGACCGGTGATCGACACGCTCCTGGACCACCTCGCGCACGAGCTCGCCGACCGGGGCCTGTCCGTCCTGGTCCACCACGGTCGGGGTAGGCGACCCCTGTCCGAGCTGTGGCGGGCGGTCACCCCGCGCGCGGTGATCGGCTTCACGGCGTTCGCCGAGGAGGACGAGCGGGCCATGCGCCAGGCGGGCATCCAGGTCATCGGGACGAGCCTGGACGAGGATGCGGCCCACCCGGAGACCTACTCGGTCTCCCAGGAGCGCATCGGGCGGATGCAGGTGCGTCACCTTGTCGGGACCGGCCGTCGCACGCTCGGCTACGCCGCGCCCGACGACCTGCGCCTGGCCGACTTCGCCGAGCGCAGGCTGGCGGGCGTCCGTCTGGAGTGCGCCGACCTGGACGTCGCGGCGCCCGTCGTGATCCCTGTCGACCTCGACGCCGGCTCGGCGGCGGCCGCCGCCCGGACGTGGCGAACCGCGGGGGTCGACGCCGTCTGCGCGTACAACGACGAGGTGGCGCTGGCCGTGCTGGCCGGCCTGCGGGCGGAGGGGCTCCGTGTCCCCGACGACGTGGCGGTCATCGGCGTTGACGACATCCCGGCCGCCCGGCTGGCCGCTCCCCCGCTGACGACCGTCTCGCAGTCGATCGTGCTCCAGGCCGAGTACCTGGCGCGTTCGGTGCTGGCCGCGCTCGACGGGAGCGCCCCGCCCCCGCAGCGTCCGCACGACGTTCTGTCCCTCGTCCTTCGCTCCTCGACCTGACCCTGCCGCGCGCCGGACAGGCGTGTGGCCCGGAGCGGGATGCTCCGGGCCACACGGTCGAGCGGGTCCGATCAGGGCACGGGGCCCCGATCAGCCGGCGGGGTCCGTCACGGGAACTGCGTGACGAAGCTCGGCTGGCCGGTGTTGGAGTTGTCCACGGGCGCGCCCGTGTCGTTCACCACGTGGTCGATGGTGCCCGCGCTGAGGTTGACGGTCATGACGTGGTGCAGCTGCACCCCCGGTGTGACCGGGACCTCGAAGCCACGCGTGGCGTGGATCGACGGGTCGACGTTGGTGAAGATGTACGCCCCGCCGCCCCACAGCTCGTGGTGCTTGACGTCGTCGGCGACCTTGTACGCCGCCCACCCGAGGACGCCGTCGTGCTGCCACGCGGCCTGGTTCGGCGGGTCGTACGGCATCTCGTTCTGGAAGAACACGGTGCGACCGTCCTCGCCGTTCCAGAGCACGTTGTACTGCTGGTAGTGCTCGACGAAGAGACCTGTGGCGGTCACGTGGTCACCGTTGACGACGACCCCGTTGCGGCCGGTGTTGATGTCCCAGCCGACCGAGCCCGGGACGCCGTGGTCGGCGCGCCAGGCCCAGATGTGGTCGATCAGCACGTTGTCGCTGTTGACCTCGAGGCTCACCTCGGCCTTGCCGACGTGGGGTCCGCCGACGCGGAAGTACACGTCGTTGAGGGTGGTGGGGTTGAGCGGGTCGGTGTGCCCGGCGCCGCTGTTGCCGTTCTTGGTGCCGATCCGCATCAGGGTCGGTGAGCTCACGGTGCCTGCGTCGATGGTCACGCCGGCGACGACGACCCCGGGGACGTCGGCGATGGTGAGCGGCACCGCGCCGCCGACCGCCGTCAGGGTGGCGTGACCGAGACCGAGCACGACGGTGTCGGCCCGCTTGATCGCGATGCTCTGGCCGGCGTCGTAGACGCCGGGGGTCAGGAGCAGGTTCAGGCCTCGGGCGAGCTGGTTGTTGATGACCTGGACCGAGTCCGAGGGCTTGGCCACGAAGAACCGGCTGAGCGGGACGGAGCGTCCGGGTGTGATCCCGTCAGCCCAGGTCACGCCGCTGCTCTCGGCCTGCGCCGACGGCACCCGGACGTTGTAGGCACCGTTGCCGTCGATGAACAGGTAAGGCTTCTCCCGGCTCAGCGGCGTGGTGGGGAGAGTCGTGTACGGCGAGGCCGGGAACACGTCGTCGGCGGGTGCGCCGACGACGCCGGCGAACACCGCGTTCCACACGGCGTTCGACCATCCGCCGATCTGGCTGTTCCGCGTCACCCACTGCTGCTGCGAGCCGTTGATGATGAACCCCGTGCGGCTGTCGGCGATGTAGCCGCCGCTGGCGTACTGGGGCCCGGCGGTGCAGTAGTCCATCAGGGACAGGTTCGCGCCGCTGATGTCCAGGCGGCGCATCGAGACCGCCTGGGAGACGGCCCAGAAGTTGGCCGATGCCCGGCAGCCGTCCTGGCCTGCCCCGTTGATGTGCAGCGACAGGTTCGACAGGGTGCGCCAGAAGTTCACCAGAGCCAGGCAGTTGGAGGTGCCGCCGTTCTCCAGGCACCGGTTGTAGACCTCGATCTTGCCGTTGATGGTCACGTCCGTCGGCGAGGCACCAAGGCCGGCGATCTCGGTGTAGTACCCCACCTTGATCTGCAGCGGCTGGGCGTCGGTCCCGTACACACCGGGCTTGAAGAGCAACGCGTGGCGCGCGGTGCCCATCTCGTTGTCGATCTGCTCGGCGTTGACCGCATCGACGGTGGCCTGGATCTGGCTGACGGGCATGCTCGGGTCGAAGACGACGACGTTCGGGCCGAGGTCCGGCGCGGTCGGGTCGGCGTTACCGGCGGGCGCAGCCGAGGCGGTGGCCGCCACGGCCGACAAGGCGGTGGCCAGGGCCACGGTGGCGGCGAAGCCGCGCAGACCGTGACGCGAACGCAGCCGCGCGGGCTGTCGGGTGTCTGGGGGGTGCTGCAGGGTCATGCGGATCAGGTCCTCCCCTTTGAGGCGACTTGTCCTGGTGACTCGTGTCAACTGGACGAGCCCCACCCTAGGGTCGGCGCCCGAGATGTCAAGGGTCGGCGGCGGCTCCGGGAGCGGCGGTCGGCGCGCGGTCGACGCCCTGTGCGGGCCGTGCTCTGACTTCCGGACTCCCAACCAGGAGACGCGACCGCCGACGGGTGCCACGATGGGTTCGACGGCCACCATCGATGCTGGAGGTCCGGATGACCATCGTCGAGATCTTCGCCCCCACGTGGTGCCGCGGCCCGGTGGCCGAGCACCACCACGACGCTGAGCTGTGCCGCCTGGCCGAGGACGTCAGATGGCTGGAGGGCGAGGGTGTTCCCGTGACGGTGACCACCCTGACCGATGAGCCCGCTCGTTTCGTGGAGCACGACGCGGTCCGGTTCCTCATGAACGTGCTCGGCCGCGAGGTCCTGCCGGTCGTCCTGGTCGACGGGGTGATGCGGGCGCACCGCATCTGCCCGGACCGTGAGCAGCTGGCCGGGTGGGTGGGGCTCGACCATCACGTCGCCGTCCCGCCGGACGACGCCGTGGGCGCCGCGATCCCCTCACAGGCGTCGGCGCACGCGTTCGCGCCCGTTCCGGCGGAGCACGTTCGTCGCGCCGCGCAACGCGCGGGCCTCCGGGCCGAACGTCCACTGGCCGCGGCTCGTCTCCGCTGAGCGTCCGTCGACGACCGGTCGACCCAGCACCCCCATCGGCCGGCCCGCTCAGGAGACCTGCTACAGGCCGCCCACACGACGCCACACCGTCACGTGGCCGACCCGGGACGTTCACATGCGCCAGCTAGCGTCGCAGTGAGCGATCGATGGCCTGAGGAGGCGGACGTGTCGGAGTACCACCTGATCGACGGGCCGCTGGAAGGACACACGCTCGGGTCGAACGACCCGCACGCCGAGGGCGAGGTCCTGAGCATCGAGGTCGTGGACGTGGGCCAGGAGCTCGGGGCCGTGGAGATCCACAGCTACTACGTGGAGATGACCGCGCAGCCCTGCGCGCCTGGTCGACTGCGGCTCGCCGGCTGAGCCGTCGGCAGGGCACGCGCCCACCCCGGACGCACGTCAGCGGTCGGTGGGTGAGCACTCCACCCACCGACCGCTGACGCGTCAGACCAGGCCGTGCGCCTTGCGGCTGCGTGCCTCCTGGGCCCGGAACTGGCCGAACCGCGGGAGGAACTTGTCCCAGTCGATGCTGTGCGAGTCGATCTCCGGGCCGTCGATGCAGGCGTGCTTGCGCACCAGCTTGCCCTCGATGGTCACCGGCACCATGCACGCACCGCACATGCCCGTCGCGTCGACCATGATCGAGTTCAGGCTGGCGACGCACGGGACGTCGTAGCCCTTGGTCAGGTCGCTCACGGCCCGCATCATGAGCGGCGGACCGATCGTGATGACCTCGGCGATCGGACGGCCGTGACCGGCCTTCAGAGCGTCGAGCATCTCCTGCAGCGGCCCCGTCACGAAGCCGGGGACCCCGAAGCTGCCGTCGTTGGTCGTGCAGATGACGTGCAGCGTGTCCGGGAACTGGGCCTGGAGACGCCCGACGCGCTCGTCGTCCGCCGTCCAGAACATCAGCTCCTTGCTGCGGAAGCCCGAGATCAGCGTGACGTGGTTCCCGATCTCCAGGTGACGCCGCATGATCGGGTACACCGGCGGCAGGCCGAGGCCTCCGGC
>DASXVR010000097.1:0-7650 GCA_036504175.1 Actinotalea sp.
CAGCCGTGACGACATCGCGCGCGTCGTGGTGACCCGCGAGACGGTCCTGGAGAACGTCAACCCGACGATCGTGCCGCGCGAGCCCGCACCCGTCGTCAAGCGCACGCCGCGGGAGAAGTCGGCCTGACCGGCCGCACTTCCAGTATGCTGCCGTGGCCTTCCTGACGGTCGAGGAGACCGACTGGGCGCACCCGGACGCCGTCGCGCTGCGACGAGCCATGTACGACGACCTGGCCGCCCTGTACCCGGCGGAGACCGCAGCGGCCGAGGCGGCCGGGGGCTTCGACGCCCTGGACTCGCGCACCGCAGGCCGCATCCTGGTGACGGTAGTGGCACGTGTCGACGGCCGGCCGGCGGGATGCGGTTCGGTGGCGCGCCTCGACGCGCCCCCGTCGAGCCAGGCCGGGGTGGGCGAGCTGAAGAAAGTCTTCGTGCGGCCGGACGCGCGCCGAGCCGGGGTCGCCCGCGGTCTCCTCGATGCGCTGGAGGCGGCCGCCCAGGAGCGGGGCCTGACCGCGCTGCTCCTGGAGACAGGCGTCCGCCAGGGGCCCGCGATCCGGCTGTACGAGGACGCGGGCTATGAGCCGGTCGCACCGTTCGCGCCCCACGGGCCCGACCCGACCTCGGTCTTCCTGGGCAAGCGGCTCGGCTGAGGCGACCCGTGCGTCGACCGCCGGGCGAGCGGTGCGCCGGCTGCCGGGCGATGGCCTGCGATTCGACGCGAGAGGGGCTGGCGCTGCAGCGCCGCGTGGGCGAGGGTGGGAAGGGACGAGGCCGGTGCTCCCGGCGTGCCTACCACAGCGAGGTGCTCGATGAAGCTGGACCCGCTCAAGCCGCTGCTGGACCACGACGGCCCCCTGACGACGGTCTGTCTCGATGTCAGTCACGCGGACGAAGGCGGGGACCGCGAGGTCCGCAGCCGCTGGAACGGCCTGCGCCGCACCCTCGAGCAGCAGGGAGCTCCCGCTGCGACCCTCGACGCCCTGGCGGACGTTCTCCTGCGCCAGACCCACGTCCCCGGGCCTCACGGCCGGTTCGTCATCGCCTCGCAGGACCGGATCCTCTTCGACCGGGTCCTGGCCGACGCGCCCCTGCGCGACACCGCCTCCCACGGAGGAGTTCCGGCGTTCATGCCTGCTGCGCGTGCGGCGGACGAGGCGGTCGCCTACCTGCTCGTCGAGGTGGACAGGTCCGGTGCCGACCTGTTCTGGTCCGGCACGGACGCCGGTGCCACCAGCACGGACACGGTCGAGGGTGGGCACGACGAGCTGCGCAAGACCAAGGGCGGCGGCGGGGGTGGCTGGCGCCGCGGCCGGGTGCAGAACCGGGCCGAGGACTCGTGGGAGCGCAACGCCGAGGTCGTGGCAGCGCAGCTGGTCAAGGCGGTCGCCGAGCACCACCCCGAGATCGTCCTGCTGACCGGCGACGTGCGGGCGACCGCTCTGGTGCTCGAGGAGGTGGGCAGGCCGACGGCCGACCTCATCGTCGAGGTCCCGGGTGGCTCACGTGCCGACGGGGTCAAGGAGGGTGTGTTCGCGCAGAACGTCCACGAGGTCCTCGAGGCCTACCGTGCCCGACGGCGTGAGGCCACCGTCGACCGCCTGCGGGAGGGCCTCGGCCGCGGCGACTCGGGCGTGACCGACCTGGGCGACGTGGTGGACGTGCTGCGCCGGGGCCAGGTCGAGGAGCTCGTCATCGTGGAGGACGCTGCCGGCGCCCCGGCGGCACAGCTCGAGGAGCGACTGCTCTGGGTCGGCCCGGACCCGCTCCAGATCGCCGTGCGCAAGGGTGAGCTGGCGTCGCTCGGTGTCGAGGACGGCGTCGCCCACCAGCTGCCCGCGGGGGTGGCCCTCCTGCGGGCGGCCGTCGCTCAGGACGCGGGCGTGACGTTCACCCTGGAGGGCAGCATCGACCTCGTCGGCGGGGTCGGCGCCATCCTGCGCTGGAGCGACTCGGCGACCCCTCACGAGACGGCGCCGAGCTACACCGGCGACATCCACCGCCGCAGCCACCACTGAGGTCTGCCGCTCCGGGCTGTCCGGTGCTCAGTGGCGGTACAGGTCCTCGACCTGCTCGGCGAAGTCGCGGAGCACGAGGGCCCGCTTGACCTTGAGCGACGGCGTCAGGTAGCCGTTCGCCTCGGTGAAGTCGGTGTCGAGCACCGCGATCTTGCGGATGGACTCGGCCCGCGACACCGCCTCGTTCGCGCGCTCGGCGGCCCGGTCGAGCGCCGCGAGGACGCCGTGGTTGCGTGCTGCCGTGGGCACGTCCATGGGCGGGAGGTCGTGGGACGCGAGCCAGCCGGGCAGCATCTCCGCGTCCAGGGTCACCAGGGCGGCGATGAAGGGCTTCTGGTCGCCGACCACGACCACCTGGCTCACCAGGGGGTGCCCGCGCAGCCGGTCCTCCAGGAGCGCCGGCGCGACGTTCTTGCCGCCGGCCGTGACGATGATCTCCTTCTTCCGGCCGGTGATCGTCAGGAAGCCGTCCTCGTCGAGAGCCCCGAGGTCGCCGGTGCTGAACCACCCGTCGTGCAAGGCCTCGGCCGTCGCCTCGGGGTTGCCGCGGTAGCCGCGGAACACGTGCGCGCCGCGGACCTCGATCTCGCCGTCGTCGGCGAGGCGGATCGAGGCGCCCGGGAACGGCGGCCCGACGGTGCCGATCTTCGTCTTGTCCGGCAGGTTGACGGCCGTGGCGGCTGACGTCTCGGTCAGGCCGTAGCCCTCGAGCACGCGGATGCCGAGGCCGCGGTAGAAGTGGCCGAGCCGCTCACCCAGGGGCGCTCCGCCCGACACGGCGAACTCCGCGGCCCCGCCGAGGGCCATCCGGAGCTTGCGCAGCACGAGCCGGTCGGCGAGGACGTGCTGGGCCTTGAGGGCCGCCGACGGTCCGCCGGGCGCCTCCAGGGCGCGGGAGTAGACGATCGACGTCTTGGCGGCCCAGCGGAACAGCTGGAGCTTCACGCCGCCAGCGGCCTTCTGCTCGGCGGAGTTGTAGACCTTCTCGAACACCCGCGGGACGCTCAGGATGAAGGTCGGCTTGAAGGCGGCGAGGTCCGGCAGCAGGTTCTTGGTGTCGGGCGTGTGGCCCATGACCGCGCCGGACGGGATGCAGAGCACCTGGATGAAGCGCGCGAACACGTGCGCGAGCGGCATGAAGAGCAGCGTGCGCGAGTAGGGCTTCGCGCAGACCTCGCCCAGGCCCCCGACGCCCTCGAGAGTGATGCTCACGAAGTTGCCGTGGGTCAGCTCGACGCCTTTCGGGCGGCCGGTGGTGCCCGAGGTGTAGATGATCGTGGCGAGGTCGTCCATCCCGGCGAGACGGCTGCGCCTGTCGATCTCGGCGTCCTCGACCGCGAGGCCCTCGCGCACGAGGGTCTCCAGGGCGCCGTGGTCGATGACGAGCACGCCGCCGAGGTGAGGCAGCTGCTCACGGACCGACTCCGTCACGACGGCGTGCGCGGAGCTCTCCACGACCGCGAGGCGTACGTCCGCGTCGGAGAGGATCCAGGCGACCTGCTCGGCTGACGACGTCTCGTACACGGGGACGGAGACACCGCCGGCGGCCCAGATGGCGAAGTCCAGGACCGTCCACTCGTACCGGGTCCGGCTCATGATCGAGACGGAGTCGCCCGGCTGGATGCCCCGGGCGACCAGTCCCTTGGCCACTGCCGTGACCTCGTCGACGAACGCGCGGGTGGTCACCGGGCGCCAGGCACCGCCCAGGCCGAGCTTGCGCTCGATCAGGGTCCCGCCGGGGGACCGCTCGAGCCGGGCTGCCAGCAGTCCCGGGATCGACATGGTCGGGTCCGTCGCGATGGTGGTGGGGGTGCTCGTCTCGCGCACGCGTTCTCCCGACGCTGGGCTGGTGCCGCCCGTGGTCCAGGGCTACGCCGTGACGATATCGCCCGCATCCCTCGCGGTGCTCAGGGCTCGACGTGCTCCCCGGCAGGATCACCCTGTGGCCGCAGGTGCGTCGGGTCCAGGACGCGACGCAGGAACTCGCGGGTGCGCTCCTGGAGCGGGGCGCCGATGACCTGCTCCGGCGGTCCCTGCTCGACGATCATGCCGTCGTCCATGAACACCACCCGGTCGGCGACCTCACGCGCGAAGGCCATCTCGTGCGTGACGACGAGCATCGTCATGCCCGCGTCAGCCAGGTCCTTCATGACGGCCAGGACGTCGCCGACCAGCTCGGGGTCGAGCGCCGAGGTCGGCTCGTCGAAGAGCATGAGCGCCGGGTCCATGCTCAGCGACCGGGCGATGGCCACGCGCTGCTGCTGACCCCCGGAGAGCTGCGAGGGCACAGAGCGCGCGCGGTCCGCGAGGCCGACGAGCTCGAGGTTGCGCATCGCGACCTTCTCCGCCTCGTCCTTCGAACGGCCGAGCACCTTCTGCTGGGCGAGCGTGCAGTTGGCCAGCACGGTCCGGTGGGGGAAGAGGTTGAACTGCTGGAACACCATCCCGACGTGCGTGCGGACGCGGTCGATGTCGACGTCGGGGTCGGTGACCTCGGTGCCGAGCAGGCGGATGGTGCCGGCCGTGGGCTGCTCGAGGAGGTTCACGCACCGCAGGAGCGTCGACTTCCCGGAGCCCGACGGCCCGATGATGCAGACGACCTCGCCCTGGGCGACGGCGAGGTCGATGCCCTTGAGCACCTCGCGGGGTCCGAAGGACTTGTGCAGGTCGGTGATCTGGACGACTGTCGCGCCGGACGCGACCGGCACGCTCGGGGTGGCGGGTGCGGTGCTCATACGTGCCCCTTGCTTCCGGTCGTCTTCTCGAGCCAGCGGGTCAGGCCGCTCATCGGGATGGTGATGAGGAGGTAGACCAGGCCGACCGCGAGAAGGGAGGTCATGCCGCCCTCGACGCCGGTCAGCGCGTTGCGGCCCACCTTGGTCAGCTCGTACTGGTTCTGGAAGAGCCCCAGGGCGAACACCAGCGAGGTGTCCTTGGTCAGCAGGACGACCTCGTTCGTCAGCGGTGGCAGCACGATCCGGAACGCCTGCGGGACCACGACGTGCAGCAGGGTCTGGCCCGACGTCATGCCGAGCGAGCGAGCGGCCTCGACCTGCCCCTTCGGCACGGCCTGGATCCCGGCGCGCAGCGTCTCGGCGATGTACGCGGCCGAGACGATGCCGAGCGCGAGGGCGATCTGCAGGACGATCGAGTCGAAGCGGATCTGGAACGCAGCCGGGACGCCGTAGCCGAAGGCGAAGACGACGAGCAGCGCAGGGATCCCGCGGAAGAACTCGACGTAGCCCGTGGCGATGATGCGGTAGGCGCGCACGCTCGACAGCTTCATCAGGGCGAGCACCAGGCCCAGGCCGAGGCCGACCCCGAACGCAGCCAGCGTGTACACGATCGTGTTGAGGGCCGCCCGCGGGAGGTCTCCGACGATCGCCCGCGCGGCGGCGGGGTTGAAGAACGCGTTGCCGACACGAGCCCAGTCGGTCGCCACGGCCACGGCGACGACGATCAGCACCAGGACGGCATACTGCACGCCCCGGACCACCCGGGCGCGGCGGCGCGGGCTCATGCGAGCCCGCCCGCCATGCGCCCGGGCGTCGAGGAGGTCGGCGGACATCAGCTCTTGGCCGGTGCCGTGCCGATGAACTGCTGGTAGATGGTGTCGTACGTGCCGTCCGACGTGATCCGGTCGAGCGACGCGTTCACCTTGGTCACCAGCGCCGTGTTGCCGGTCTTGACGCCGAAGCCGTACTTCTCACCCGTCGGGAACGTGGCGCCGACGACGAACTGGTCGTTCGCGAGCGGGCCGAGGGCCGCGACGTCGTTGATGGCGGCGTCGATCTGGCCGGAGCGCAGCGCCTCGATCTCCAGGCCGAGGTCCTCGAACTGGGCCGTGTCCAGGCCCTGGTCCTTGGCCCAGGTCTCGCCGGTGGTGGTCTGCTGGACGCCGACCTTGACACCCTTGAGGCCCTCGGCGGAGGTGATCCCCGAGTCGGCCGGGACCAGGACACCCTGGTCGGCGTCGAAGTACGGCTTCGAGAAGTCCATCTTCGCCTCGCGCTCGGCGGTGATGGTGATGCCGGACGCCACGAGGTCGCACTTGCCGGAGTTGAGGTCCTCACCGGACTGGATGCCCTCGAACGGGGTCACGATCGTCTCGACCTTCACCCCGAGGTCCTTGGCGATCTCGTCGACGATCGAGATGTCCAGGCCGACGACCTTGCCGTCCTTCTCGTACTCGAACGGCTCGTACGGCGGGTTGGTGCACACCGTGAGCGTCCCGTCCTTGATCAGCGAGAGCGTGTCGCCCGAGCTGCTGCTGCCACCGGCGGTGGAGCTGCACGAGGTCAGGGCGAGGGCGGCGACGGCCACGACGGCGAGCCGTGCGGCGCCGGTGGTCATGCTGGGCATGGTGGGTCCTCTCGTCAGTCAGATCAACGTGGAAGAATATACATCGCCGACGATAGGTATGCAGGCATTCGGGAGTGCGGACTTTCGTCCCCGAGCGAAGGCGCTGTCAGGCGGTCTCGAGCTCGCTGACACGCACGACGGCCGCCTCGACGGTGTCGTCGGAGACCAGTGCGAGGTCCCTCGCACGGCCCGCGGCGCGGACGTCGTCCACTGTCGCCTCGACCAGCGCCAGCTGCTGTGCCGGCACCGCGAGCTCGGCCCGCACGATCACGGTGCGCATCGAGACCTTCGCCTCCGACTTCACCTTGCGCAGGGCCGCCAGAGCGCCCCCGGCGGCCGCCAGGGCCCGCGGGTCGGCGTCGCCACCGGCCTTCCGCAGCGGCTCGGCGGTGGGCCAGGCGGCGCGGTGGACGGATCCCTCGCGCCACCACGACCAGACCTCCTCGGTGGCGAACGGCAGCACCGGTGCCAGCAGCCTCAGCAGCGTGTCCAGGGCGATCGCCAGTGCGGCCCGCGCGGACAGCGTGGCCTCGCTCGGCTCCTCGTCGCCCGCGCCGTACGCGCGGTCCTTGACCAGCTCGAGGTAGTCGTCGCAGAACGTCCAGAAGAACGTCTCCGTGAGCTCGAGGGCCCGGGTGTGGTCGTACGCCTCCAGGGCCTCGCCGGCCTTGTCGACGACATCGGCCAGCCCGGCCAGCATCGCCCGGTCCAGGGTCTGCGTCACGTGCTCGGCAGCCGAGGCGGACGCGTCGGTCGCGCCGAAGCCGAGCGCGAACTTGCTCGCGTTGAGCACCTTGATGGCGAGGCGGCGGCCGATCTTCATCTGGCCGACCTCGAAGGCCGCGTCCGTGCCGAGGCGGGCGGAGGCCGCCCAGTAGCGGACGGCGTCGGACCCGTGCTCCTCGAGCAGTCCCATCGGGGTGACGACGTTGCCCTTGGACTTCGACATCTTCTTGCGGTCGGGGTCGAGGATCCAGCCGGAGATGGCGGCGTGGGCCCAGGGGAGCGAGCCGTGCTCGAGGTGGGAGCGCACGACCGTCGAGAAGAGCCAGGTCCGGATGATGTCCTGGCCCTGAGGCCGCAGGTCCATCGGGAAGACGCGCGCGAAGAGGTCGGGGTCCGTCTCCCAGCCGCCGGCGATCTGCGGTGTGAGCGAGGACGTCGCCCAGGTGTCCATGATGTCGACCTCGCCGACGAACCCGCCGGGGACGCCGCGCTGGTCGGCCGTGTAGCCGGGGGGCACGTCGCTGCTGGGGTCCACCGGGAGCGA
>DASXVR010000098.1:0-3268 GCA_036504175.1 Actinotalea sp.
GCCGAGACCTGGCGGGCGGCACCCGACCAGACCTTGCCGTCGGCGTCGACGATGTCGACCTCGAGCTGCGCCATCAGACCCCGTAGTCCTTCTGGATGCGGGCCCAGTTCTTCTCGAGGTCCTCGAGGCCGCCGACGTTGAAGAACGCCTGCTCGGCGATGTGGTCGAACTCGCCCTCGGCGATCTTCTTGAACGCCTCGACGGTCTCGGAGACCGGGACCGTCGAGCCCTCGACGCCGGTGAACTTCGTCGCCATGTAGGTGTTCTGCGAGAGGAACTGCTGGATCCGGCGGGCCCGCGCGACGACGGTCTTGTCCTCCTCGGACAGCTCGTCCACGCCGAGGATGGCGATGATGTCCTGCAGCTCCTTGTTGCGCTGCAGGATCGCCTTGACCTGCGTCGCCACGGTGTAGTGCTCCTGGCCGACGTACCGGGGGTCGAGGATGCGGCTCGTCGAGGACAGCGGGTCGACGGCCGGGTAGAGGCCGCGGGACGCGATCTCGCGGGACAACTCGGTGGTGGCGTCCAGGTGGGCGAACGTCGTCGCCGGCGCCGGGTCCGTGTAGTCGTCGGCCGGCACGTAGATCGCCTGGAGCGACGTGATCGAGTGGCCGCGCGTCGAGGTGATCCGCTCCTGCAGGGCGCCCATCTCGTCGGCCAGGTTCGGCTGGTAGCCGACGGCGGACGGCATGCGGCCGAGCAGGGTCGACACCTCGGAGCCGGCCTGCGTGAACCGGAAGATGTTGTCGATGAACAGGAGCACGTCCTGCTTCTGCACGTCGCGGAAGTACTCCGCCATCGTCAGCGCGGACAGGGCGACCCGCAGGCGGGTCCCCGGCGGCTCGTCCATCTGGCCGAAGACGAGGGCCGTCTTGTCGAAGACGCCGGCCTCCTCCATCTCGGCGATGAGGTCGTTGCCCTCACGGGTGCGCTCGCCGACGCCGGCGAAGACCGACACGCCGCCGTGCTCCTGCGCGACGCGCTGGATCATCTCCTGGATGAGGACCGTCTTGCCGACGCCCGCACCGCCGAACAGGCCGATCTTCCCGCCCTGCACGTAGGGGGTGAGCAGGTCGATGACCTTGATGCCCGTCTCGAACATCGTGGTCTTCGACTCCAGCTGGTCGAAGGGCGGCGGCTTGCGGTGGATCGGCCAGCGCTCGGTGATCTCGAGCGTCTCGCCCGGCTGCAGGTTGAGCACGTCGCCGGTGACGTTGAAGACGTGGCCCTTGGTGATGTCGCCGACCGGCACGGAGATCGGCGCGCCGGTGTCGGTGACCCTCGCGCCGCGCACCAGGCCGTCGGTCGGCTTGAGGGCGATCGCGCGCACCAGGGAGTCGCCGAGGTGCTGCGCGACCTCCAGCGTCAGGCTGTGGCTCGACTCGCCCTCGCCCTGCCCGGCCAGGTCGATCGGCACGGTCAGCGCGTTGTACATCTCCGGGATCTGGTCCGGCGGGAACTCGATGTCCACGACGGGGCCGATGACTCGGGCGACGCGACCGACCCCAGGGGTGTGGGACCTGGCGGCCGTCTGGTCGACGGTGGTGGCGGTCATTGCTCTGTCCTCGCTTCGTCGGTCAGGAGGCCGCTGAGAGCGCGTCGGCTCCCGAGACGATCTCGCTGATCTCCTGGGTGATCTCGGCCTGACGGGCCTGGTTGGCCAGCCGTGTGTAGGTGCGGATGAGGTCCTCCGCGTTGTCGGTCGCCGTGTGCATCGCGCGCTGGCGGGCGGCGAGCTCCGAGGCGGCCGCCTGCAGCAGCACCGCGTGGATGCGTGCCCGCACGTACCGCGGCAGCAGCGCGTCCAGCACCACCTCGGGGCTGGGCTCGAACTCGTACAGCGGCAGGATCTCGTCCTGCCCCGGCTCGACGACCCCCTCGACGACCTCGAGCGGCAGCAGCCGGATGACGCGCGGGCGCTGCGTCACCATGTTGACGAACTGCGTGTAGACGACGTGCAGCTCGTCGACGCCGCCGGCGTCGGCGGGTGCCGTGTACACGTCGAGCAGCACGTCGGCGATCTCCTCCGCCTCGTCGTGCGTCGGCGCGTCGGACTGCCCGACCCACGCCTGCTCCGGCGGACGCTGGCGGAACGTGTAGTACGTCTCGGCGCGCCGCCCGGCGACGAAGAGCACGACCTCTTTGCCCTCGGCCGTCAGCCGGGCGATGAGCTTCTCGGTCTCGCGGATGACCGTCGCCGAGTAGGCGCCGGCCATGCCGCGGTCGCTGGCGATCAGCAGCACCGCGGCGCGGTGGGTGTCGTGCCGCTCGACGAGGAAGGGGTGCGACACGTCCGAGTGCGTCGCCAGCGCCGACACCGCGCGGGTGATCGCCCGCGCGTACGGCGTGGCCATCGCCATGCGGTCCCGGGCCTTGCCGATGCGGGAGGCCGCGATCAGCTCCTGGGCGCGGAACATCTTCTTCAGCGCCTGGGTCGACCGGATGCGCTGGCGGTAGACGCGCTGCGAACCTGCCACGTCTATGCCTTCTTCTGCCGGATGATCTGCTCCTGCTCGACGTCCACGGGTCCGGTCTCCTCCGGGGTGCCGCCGACGAGCGGCGTGCCGTCGAAGATGAGGAACCCGGCGCGGAACGCGTCGACCGCCTTCTCCAGCTCCGCCTCGGTGTCGGGCTTGAGCAGCCCGGTCTCCGCGACGGTCGTCAGCACCGAGGTGTTGCGCCGGAGGTGGTCGAGGAGGTCGGTCTCGAAGCGCCGGACGTCCTCGATCGGGACGTCGTCGAGCTTGCCCTTCGTGCCGGCCCAGATCGACGCCACCTGGTCCTCCACCGGGTACGGCGAGTACTGGCCCTGCTTGAGCAGCTCCATGAGCCGGGCGCCGCGGGCGAGCTGCGCGCGGGAGGCCGCGTCGAGGTCGGACGCGAACATCGCGAACGCCTCGAGCGAGCGGTACTGCGCCAGGTCGATCTTCAGGGTGCCGGAGACCTGCTTCATCGCCTTGACCTGAGCCGCGCCGCCGACGCGGGAGACCGAGATGCCGACGTCGACGGCCGGCCGCTGGTCGGCGTTGAACAGGTCGGACTGCAGGAAGATCTGCCCGTCCGTGATGGAGATGACGTTGGTCGGGATGTACGCCGAGACGTCGTTGGCCTTCGTCTCGATGATCGGCAGGCCGGTCATCGAGCCCGCGCCCAGGTCGTCGGACAGCTTGGCGCAGCGCTCCAGCAGGCGGGAGTGGAGGTAGAACACGTCGCCCGGGTACGCCTCGCGCCCCGGCGGGCGGCGCAGCAGCAGGGACACGGCGCGGTA
>DASXVR010000099.1:0-2275 GCA_036504175.1 Actinotalea sp.
AGACGGGCGACGACGTCCTCCCCGCGGACGCAGGCCTCGAGCCGGCGGGCGACGTGCCGCAGGACGTCGTCGCCCACCCCGTGCCCGTGCTGGTCGTTGATGCTCTTGAAGTCGTCGATGTCGATCACGATCAGCCCGAACGGCTGCCCCGTGGCCTCGAACCGGGCCATGGCCCGCTCGCGCCCGCGGTCGAGCGCGCGGCGGTTGCCACCACCGGTGAGGGGGTCGGCCAGCACGAGCGTCTGCAGGTCCTCGATCAGGCGGCGTGCCGCCCAGCCGGCCGTGTCGTCGCGGAACACCTCGACGGCACCGACGATGTCCCCCTGCTCGCGCAGCGCGGCGGCCCTGATGTGCACCGGCAGCGAGCTCCCGGAACGCGTCCGGAGCAGCGCGGCGACCTCCCGTGCACGGCCGTCACGGATCGTGGCGTCCAGCGGGCACCGGGGGCCGCACAGCGGTGTGCCGTCCTCGCCCACGTGGCCGAGCAGGGCCGGGCCGCACCGGCGACCGAGGACGTCGCACGCCAGGTACCCGGTGAGGTCCTCGGCTGCACCGTTCCAGTAGGTGATGCGTCGATCGGGGTCGACGACGTAGACCGCGTCACCCAGCTGGTCCGCCAGACCGGCGTCACCACGTCCGTCCACGAGACCTCTCCGAGCGGGTGGGCAGCTCCGGCACACCGTCGCTCGCGGAAAGGCTGCCGCTGAGAAGGGGGGCTGCGGTCGAGATCATATCGGCGTCAGGGGCGTCCGGGCGGCGGCTCCTGGGGGCGGATTCGTCACACCTGCCCGGTCGACGCGCCCCGCTCGACGCCGCCCCGGCGCAGGCTCTCGCACTGCGATCTTGACGACCCTGGGAGAGCATGGGGGCTGGTCCACAGCTCAGACAGGGGAGGCTTGTGGAAGTGGAGCTCGAATCATCCACCCGGTCGATCCGCCGAGCGCGGCACTGGGTACGCGAGAACCCGGTGTGCGCCGGCCTGGAGCCCGACGCAGTGCGTGTCGCCGAGCTGCTCACGAGCGAGCTCGTGACGAACGCTGTCAAGTACGGCCCGCGCGGCGGAACCATCCGCGTACGCGCCGAACGGGACCGGAGCACCCTCGGCGTGACGGTGACCGACGACGGTCCGGAACGTCCCGTGGTGAGGCATCCCGCCCCCGACGAGCTGGGCGGCCGCGGCATGGGGATCGTGCAGTCCCTCGCGTGCGACTGGGGCGTCGACGTCCACGAGGGGAACGGCAAGTCGGTCTGGTTCCGGGTACCGGTCAGGGCGCACTGAGGAGCATCGACCCGGACGCACGGACGTGAGCCGAGGTACGGAGCGATCTCCCCGTCGGCGTGCGGTTCACTTGCACCGTGGAACGGATGCGCGGGCTCGTCGTCGACCTCAACAGCGACGTGGGGGAGTCGTTCGGCTCCTGGCAGCTCGGCGACGACGCCGCGATGATGCAGGTCGTCTCGAGCGCGAACATCGCCTGCGGGTTCCATGCCGGCGACGCGCTGACCGCTCGGCGCACCTGCGACCTCGCCGCCGCGAACGGGGTGCGGGTGGGTGCCCACGTGGGCTACCGGGACCTCGCCGGCTTCGGCCGGCGCTTCGTCGACGTCGCACCCGACGAGCTGACTGCCGAGGTGGTCTACCAGATCGGTGCTCTCCGGGCCGTCGCCACGACGTCTGGCACCTCGGTGAGCTACGTGAAGCCGCACGGAGCTCTCTACAACACCATCGCGCACGACGCCGTCCAGGCGGCAGCGGTCGTCCGTGCGCTGGTCGAGCTGGACGCCGGGCTGCCGATCCTCGTGCCGCCCGGGAGCGTCGTGGAGCGGCTGGCGTCGCAGGCGGGGCTGCGTGCGGTGCGCGAGGCGTTCGCCGACCGTGCCTACGCCGCAGACGGGTCGCTCGTGGACCGCGTCGTCGTCGGCGCCGTGCTGCACGATCCCGGAGCGGTTGCCGAGCGCGCGGTGCGCATGGTCACCGAAGGGGTCGTGGCCGCGGCCGACGGCAGTCTCGTCCGGCTCGACGCGCTGAGCATCTGCGTGCACGGGGACACACCCGGGGCTTTCGGCATCGCCCGGGCGGTCCGCTCCGCGCTCGACGCTGCCGGGGTCGAGGTGGCGAGCTTCGTGTGACGGGAGAGCCGAGCCGGAGGGTCCGCGCCGTCGGTGACCGGGCGCTCCTGGTCCAGTGCGGGTCGCTGGAGGAGGTGATGGACCTCCATGCCGAGCTGGTCGACCACCCGCTCCGGGGCCAGGTCGACGTCCTGGCCGCCGCCAC
>DASXVR010000100.1:0-3693 GCA_036504175.1 Actinotalea sp.
GACCCGCGTCCTGTCCGCCGAGCAGATCCTGTCCCACCTGGACGACCGGTTCGGTCTGCTCACCGGCGGGGGCCGGGCCGCGCTGCCCCGCCACCAGACGCTGCGCACAGCCATCGACTGGAGCCACGACCTGCTCGCACCTCAGGAGCGCACCCTGCTGAGGCGGCTGTCTGTCTTCGGCGGCCGCTTCACCCTGGAAGACCTCGAGGGGGTGTGTGCCCCCGACGGCGTGCCGGCCGATCACGTCCTGGACCTGCTGTCGTCCCTGGTCGACAAGTCGCTCGTCGCGAAGCAGGACGCCGGATCGGTGGCGTGCTACCGGCTGCACGAGACCATGCGGGAGTACGCCGCCCTGAAGCTCCACGACGCCGTCGAGGAGGACCTCCTCACCGAGCGCTGCGCCGAGTACTACGTGACCCGGTGCAGCCGAGATGCGGAGCAGGCGCGCTACCACCTCGTCGAGTGGCTCGGCTGGCTCGACCTGGAGATCGACAACATCCGCGCGGTCCTCGACGGGTGCCTGTCCCGTGCCGACTACCGCAGGTGCCTCGCCCTCGTCGGCTCCTTGGCCTGGTACTGGGTCACGCGGGCGACGACGGAGGGCGTGCGCAGGCTGGACCAGCTGCTCGCGCTGGACCCCAGTGACTCCGAGGTCCACACGGGGGCTCACTTCATGCGGGGCTTCCTGGCCGTCCTCCAGGCCGACCCTGCCTCGGCCGGGCCGGAGCTGGACCGGGCGATGGCCGCTGCCCGGGACAACGGGCAGCGGCGGCTGCTGGTGGAGGCGCAGTCCATGGCGTCGGTCGCCGCGAACATGGCAGGCGATCGCGAGTCCGCAGCCCGGCTCCTGGTGGACGCCCAGGCGGCGGGGGCGGATCTCCGGGACGGGCAGGCGATGCTCGCGGTGCTCCAGGCGCAGGCGCTGCACGCCTTCTTCACCGGCGATCTCGGGCTGTTCGGCTCCTCGTCCGCCCACGCCGAGGGCCTGAGCCGCGAGACCGGCGATCTCTACACGCTGGAGATCTGGCTGATGAACCAGGGCTTCGCCGCGCTGGCTGTCGGTGATCGCGGCAAGGCGCAGCCGCGGTTCGCCGAGGCGTTGCGGATCGCCTCAGCGATCGATGACCGGGTCGCGCAGTCCTACCTCATCGGTGGCCTCGGCTGCCTCGCGGCCGCCGCAGCCGAGCCCCGGCTCGCGGCCCGGCTGTTCGGGGCCCATGAGCGGCTGCGCGCGGAGACCGGCGCGAGCGTGAATGCGATCCTCACCCCGCTGCTCGCAAGGGCCACCGCGGAGGTCGACGCCACCCTCGGCCGGACGACGTTCGAGGCGGAGGTCCAGGTGGGCACCCGGTACGAGCGCGGCGCCGCGGTGGGCCTGGCTCTGGGTGAGACCGGCGAGCCTCCGGCTGAGGCTCCTCGCGCCGGTCGGCACGCCCCCCTGGCCGCACGGGAGGCCGAGGTCGCCCATCTCGTCGCCGACGGCCTGACCAACAAGCAGATCGGAACCCGCCTCTTCATCTCCGAGCGGACGGTCGAGAACCACGTCCGCAGCATCATGAACAAGCTCGGGTTCAGCTCACGCGCGCAGATCGCCGGCTGGATCGGCGGGTCCGCCTCCCGGGCCTGACCTGATGCGGAGCGGGAGCATGGCGATGACCGGGTGGTCGTGGGCGATCGGCCCGGTCTGCGCGGCTCCCCCGGGCGAGCCGACGGTGGCGAAGAACTCCACGTTGGCCGTGTAGTAGTCGCTCCACTGCGCAGGCAGGTCGTCCTCGAAGTAGATGGCCTCGACCGGGCACACGGGCTCGCAGGCCCCGCAGTCGACGCACTCCTCGGGGTGGATGTACAGCGATCGCTCACCCTCGTAGATGCAGTCGACCGGACACTCCTCGATGCACGCCTTGTCCTTGAGGTCCACGCAGGGCTCGGCGATCACATAGGTCATGACGGGGTCCTTCCGAGGGTGGAGCCCTGACGGGCGCCAGGGGCGGGAGAGGGCTCGCGCTCGTCGCCGGGAGGCGACCACCTGTCGCGCTGGTGCCAGGCTGGGGAGAGTCGCACCACGTCGCCCACCACGGTGACCGCCGGTGACCGCACGCCGACCCGGAGAGCAAGGTCGGCGATGGTCGCGAGCGTCCCGACGGTGGTGCGCTGCCCAGGGCCGAAGCCGTCCTCGACGACGGCCGCCGGGGTGTCGGCCGAGCGGCCGGCGTCGAGAAGGGCCCGGCACGTCGCACCAAGACCTGCGACCGCCATGAGGAGCACGACCGTGTGGTCCGCTGCGGGCGGGACCGCGCCGACGCCGTCGTGCCCGGTGAGCACGGTGAAGCCGGTCGCCAGCCCGCGGTGGGTGACGGGGATGCCTGCTGCTGCGGGGACGGAGACCGCGCTGGTCACGCCGGGCACCACCTCGACCGGGACGCCCGCGAGCCTGCACGCCTCCGACTCCTCCGATCCCCGCCCGAAGACGAAGGGGTCGCCGCCCTTGAGCCGCACGACGCGGCGGCCGGCGAGCGCATGCTCCACCAGCAGGGCGTTGATGCGGTCCTGCGGCACGGCGTGGTGACCCGGTGCCTTGCCCACGTCGATCACGAGCACGTCGGGAGCGAGCTCGGTGAGCACGGCACGTGGCGCGAGCCGGTCGACGACGACGACGTCCGCCTCGGCGAGGAGCCGCCGCCCGCGGACGGTGAGCAGGCCGGGGTCGCCCGGCCCGCCGCCGACGAGGGCGACCGAGCCACGGGTCTCACCGGCCGGCAGCGCGCTGACGGCGCCGGCGTCCGGAGCGGCCGCGCTGCGGCGGTGGCGGTGGCGGCGCAGGGGGAGCTGCCCGCTCTGCAGCAGTGCCGACACGGCGTCGCGGAGGCTGACGGCGCGGCGCGGGTCACCACCGGCGTTGACCGCCACGACGACGTCGTCGACGCGCGCGACCGCCGGGACCCAGGCGCTCGCCGCGCCGGAGTCCGCTGCCTGCACGCACCACACCCGGGCCGCCTCGGCGTCCGCGAGCACCTGGGCATCGACGTCGTCGTGCCCGGTGGCGGTGTGCGCGAGCCAGGCACCGTCGAGGTCCCCGGGGAGGTAGCCGCGCGAGAGCCACGTCACGGCGCCGCTGGCGGCGAGGCGGGCGACCTCCGGCCCGACCTCAGGAGCGACGACATGGACATCGGCCCCGGCCTCGACCAGCGCGAGGGCGCGCCGCGTGGCGACGGGACCTCCCCCGACGACGACCACGCGCCGCCCGGTGACCCGCAGCGTGAGCGGGTACGACGGTGCGCTGCGCCCGCTCATCGCGCGGTCTCCGCCGAGAGGCCGCGGCGGCGCAGCAGGCTGCGTTCGAGCGGTGCGAAGAAGGCCAGCTCGACGGCGACGCCCACCACGAGGATGAGCAGGATCGCCGCGATCACTGTCGTCATGTCGCTCAGCTCCCGGCCCTGCTGGAGCAACGAACCGAGGCCGAACCCGATCTTGCCGCCGACGGCGATGATCTCCGCGGCCATGAGCGAGCGCCAGGAGAACGCCCAGCCCTGACGCAACCCGGTGAGGTAGCCGGGCAGCGCGGCGGGGAGCACGACGTGCCGGACCTGCTCCCAGGGGCTCGCCCCCAGCACGCGGCCCACCTGCCGGAACAGGGGCGGCACCTGGTCGACGCCCGAGACCAGGCCGTTGATGATCGACGGCACCGCGCCCATG
>DASXVR010000101.1:0-4818 GCA_036504175.1 Actinotalea sp.
CGGAACAGGAACACCTGGGTCACCAGCAGGCTGATCAGCACGGCGCGCCGGAACAACAAGTAGGCCCGGTGCCGATCCCGACGCACACCGACCAGACCGACGGCCGCGACGGCCGTGGACGTCGCCGCGCTGATGAGCAGCCCCGTGACCACCCAGCCGGGCACGTCGGCCCCACCGACCCAGGCCACGACGCCTCGCGCCACGGATGCGACCTCGGTCAGGACCAGGACACCGACGGTCACCCAGGGCACCCAGCGTGCAGTCACGAGCCGGCGGGTGAGCCTGACGACGAAGCGGCCCACCGCGTCGACAGGGTTGGGCAGCTCGTCCGGGTCGTCGTCCACGGCATCGATCAGTGCACGGGCCTCGGCGGCGCCGCGCACCGAACCGGCCTGGTCGAGGAGGGCGTGCGCGTCGACCCGGGCAGCGGGCGTGAAGCCTCCCGCGACGCCGGACACGGCCTGGTCGACGGCACCGGCGAGGTACTCGACCGGGTGGTGCGGGCGCCGGCCGTGCACCGCCTCGGCCAGCAGCACGAGGGCGACCACCACGACGTAGATCAGCGACGCCGTCGGTGCGTAGAAGTAGTTGTTGTCCGCCGTGACGAACTTGCCCACCTCGTCGACGAACAGGCCGAAGCCGACGCCGCCGACCAGCGTACCGAGCGGCCGCACGACCGGCCCGACGAAGGACAGCAGCAGCACGAAGGCGAGGGCCATCAGCAGGCCACCCCACAGCACGTGCGCCACGTGCAGTCCGTGACCGCCGAGCTGCGGGAAGCCGGTCGCAGCCAGCAGGCCGCGGGTGAGCATCACCGTCGCGACCGCCGCGACGAGGAACCCACCGAGGTGGGTGCCCGCGGCGGGGTCGCGCGGCAGGCCGAGGCGCAGCAGGAAGCCACGCTGCGACACAGCGACCGTCGCTCCCCCGCCGTCGCCCTGCGCGCCGGGCCCACCGGACCCGTCGTTGACGACAGGGCCACCGGGCCCCTCGCTCACCGCTTGCGCTTCTCCCGGACCCGGACCGAGATGGAGATCGGCGAACCCTCGAAGCCGAACGTCTCGCGCAGGCGGCGCTCGATGAAGCGGCGGTACCCCGCCTCGAGGAAGCCCGTCGCGAAGATGACGAACCGCGGCGGACGGGTGTCGGCCTGCGTCGCGAAGAGGATCCGCGGCTGCTTGCCGCCTCGCAACGGGTGCGGATTCGCCGCGACGAGCTCGCCGAGGAACGCGTTCAGCCGGCCCGTGGGGATGCGCATGTCCCACGAGGCGAGCGACCTCTCGATGGCCGGAACGAGGCGGTCCCGGTGCCATCCGGTCTGTGCGGAGAGGTTCACCCGGGGGGCCCACTGGACCTGCACGAGGTCCTGCTCGATCTCGCGCTCGAGGTACGGGCGGCGGTCCTCGTCCATGAGGTCCCACTTGTTGTACGCGATCACCAGGGCGCGCCCGGCGTCGACCACCTGGGAGATGACGCGCGTGTCCTGCTCGGTCATCTTCACGCTCGCGTCGACGAGGACGACGGCCACCTCGGCCTTCTCCACCGCCGCCTGCGTGCGCAGCGAGGCGTAGAAGTCCGCCCCGGTCGTCTGGTGCACGCGCCGCCGGATGCCGGCCGTGTCGATGAACCACCACGTCTTGCCGCCCAGCTGGACGAGCTCGTCGACGGGGTCCCGCGTGGTGCCGGCGACCGAGTCGACGACGACGCGCTCCTCCCCCAGCAGGGTGTTGAGCAGGCTGGACTTGCCGACGTTGGGTCGTCCGACGAGGGCGACGCGGCGCGGTCCGCCGAGGCGCAGCTCGCCGTACGCCGAGATCTCGGGCAGCTTCTCGACGACGGCATCGAGCAGGTCGCCCGTGCCGCGGCCGTGCAGCGCCGAGACCGGGTGCGGCTCCCCCAGACCGAGGCTCCACAGCTCAGAGGCGTCGGCCTCGATCCGCGGACCGTCGACCTTGTTCGCCACGAGGATCACGGGCTTGCCGGCCTTGCGCAGCAGCTTGACCACGCGTTCGTCGGTCGACGTGGGGCCGACCGTCGCGTCCACCACGAACATGACGACGTCGGCGAGGTCGATGGCGATCTCCGCCTGCTCCGCGACGCGCGCGTGCAGCCCCTGGACGTCGACCTCCCAGCCGCCGGTGTCCACCAGCGTGAAGGAACGTCCGGCCCACTCCGCCGCGTAGCTCACGCGGTCACGGGTCACTCCGGGCTTGTCCTCGACGACGGCCTCGCGGCGGCCGAGGATGCGGTTGACCAGGGTCGACTTCCCCACGTTGGGGCGGCCGACGACGGCGAGCACCGGCAGCGGACCCGCAGGCGCGGCCGGGCCGTCCTCGCCCTCGCCGCCCTCGAGGAGCGCGAGGTCCTCCTCGGCGAGCTCGTACTCCGCGAGACCGGCCCGCAGGGCGTGCTCACGCGCCAGCTCCTCGGGCGTCTGCGGAGCCTCGACGAGCTCACGGTCGAGGGCCGGCTGCGGCGTCCCGGGGTCGCCGGGGTCCACCACTGCAGGGCCCGCGGTCTCGTCAGGGGTGGCGCGATGGCGCGGCGCAGCGATGGGCAAGTCGTCAGTCATGGGGACCATCCTCCCAGGCCGGAGGGGTCAGCGACGAACCGGCCCCGTCGCGGTGCGGTCGGGGTCGTCGGCGGGCAGTGCGATGCCGGTGCGACGGCTCACCTCGGCGACGTGGTCCGCCAGCCCGCGGAGCAGCACCTCAGCACCGCCGGAGACCGCCTCGCGACCGGACACCCCCGGTGCCCGGGTGAGCACCACCGGCTCGCCGAAGGCGACGACGATACGCCGACGCGGCCACGGCACATGGCCGACGGACTCGCCTGTGCGTCGCGTCCCGAGCACGGCCACCGGTACGACGGCCGCCCCGGACGTCACCGCGAGCCACGCGACCCCGGCCCGTCCGCTGGAGGCGTCACCGCGTCCCCGGTTGCCCTCGGGGAAGATCCCGACCACCCCGCCGCGGCGCAGGACGCCCAGCGCAGCGGCGAGCCCGCCCCGGCCGGCGTCGCGGTCCATCGGGATCTGCCGGGCGCGGCGCAGGATCACCCCGAGCACACCGCCGAACATCTCCTCCTTGACGATGACGTGCGTCCCGCGTGGCGCGGCCCCGAGCAGCACCGGCCCGTCGATCACGCTCAGGTGGTTCGCCGCCAGGATCACGGCGCCGTCCCGCGGAACGAGGTCCGCGCCGAGCACCTCCGTGCGCCACACGACGCGCGTGAGCAGGGTGCCCACCATGCGGGCCCAGCGAGGGACCCCGCCGGTGGGCCCGGCGACGTCGGCCTCCTGCGCGCGCGGCATCAGGATCGGGCCGCCCCGGACAGGACCACGGCGAGCACTGCCTCGACGGTCTGCTCGAAGTCGAGGTCGGACGAGTCGACGGTGACGACCCCGTCGGCAGCGGTGCGGAACTCGACCACCGTCGAGTCCTGCGCGTCGCGTCGCACGACCTGGTCGCGGGTGAGGTCGACGCTGCGCTCGTCGGCGGACCCGTGCAGCTCCCGGGCGCGCCGCGCGAGCCGCGCCTCCTCGCTCGCCGTGAGCAAGATCCGGACGGGCGCGTCGGGGGCGATCACCGTGGTGATGTCCCGGCCTTCCACGACCACGCCGCGCCCACCGCTGGACCCGTCCGCGGAGCACTCCATCTCGAGCACCCGCCGCTGACGGGCACCCAGGTCGGCCCGGACGTCGAGGTTGGTCGCCACCGTGCTGACGACCGCCGAGATCTCGGGTGCCCTGATGGCCACGCCGATGTCCGTGTCGCCGATCGCGAACGTCGGGAACCGGGGGTTGAGGTCCAGGTCGAGGACCATCGCGTGCACCGCTGCCGTGACGGCGGCGGGATCGGCGAGGTCCACACCCTGGTGCAGGCACCACCACGTCGCCGCGCGGTACATCGCGCCGGTGTCCAGGTAGGCCAGGTCGAGGCGGGCGGCGACCTGCCGGCACACGCTCGACTTACCTGAGCCCGAGGGTCCGTCCACGGCCACCACCAGAGGCAGCGTCAGCTCCTGGGTCACGTGGTGCCCGCTCATCCGGCCACCCTCCAGCCACCCTCGGTGAGCTGCTCCTCGAGCCGCGCACCGAGCCCGCGCAGCACCGAGATGGCAGCGAGGCCGACGGCCTGCTGCGGGGCGTGCTCGATCTGCAGCTCCTCGAGGTTGATGCCGGCGTGGCCGACGTCCGCCAGGAGCCGCGCGAGCTCGCCCGGCTGGTCGGGGACGAGCACCGTGACCACGTCGTAGGCCGTGCGCGCACCGCCGTGCTTGCCCGGGATGCGGCTCACTCCGGCGTGGCCGGCGGCGATGGTCGCCGCGACCGCGCCGAGCGCCCCGGGGGGCACCGACTCGGAGGCCGAGGCGGACGCCGCCTGCTCGAGGGCTCCGATCAGTCGGTCCAGGTCGCCGCGCAGCGACCGCAGCACGGGCGCCACCGCACCGGCGTTCGCGGCAAGGATCGAGGTCCACAGCCCCGGGTCGCTCGCGGCCACGCGGGTCACGTCACGCAGGCCCTGACCGGCGAGGTCGAGGGCACCCGCATCGGCCTCGCTGAGGCGGGCGGCGACCAAGGACGCGGCGATCTGAGGGACGTGCGACACGAGAGCGACGGCGTCGTCGTGGGCCCGTGCGTCCAGGAGCACGGCCGTGGCGCCGACGTCGGTCACCAGGTCGCGGACCAGCCGCACCGCCTCGCCACCGGTCAGCCGCGAGGGGACGACGACCCACGGCCTGCCGACGAAGAGGTCAGGCCGGGCGGCCGTGGGTCCGGTGCGCTCCGACCCGGCCATCGGGTGCGAGCCGACGTAG
>DASXVR010000102.1:0-1518 GCA_036504175.1 Actinotalea sp.
TTCACCACCACGTCGACCGTCTCGCGGGTGATGTCCCCGCGCACAGCCTCGACCCGCACGGCCCGTTGCCCTGGCTCGCTCCGCATGGCACCAGCCTGCACCGGAACGCCGTGCAGGACCTGCCGACCTCCCGTAGGGTGAAGATCGAAACGATATGACAGCGATCCGCGCGCGCCCCGAGGATGACGGTGTGCAGCGGGTGCGACGAGAACGAGGAGCTGGGCACGGGATGAAGCAGCGACGGATCGGCGACCGCGACGTCAGCGCGATCGGCCTGGGCGGCATGCCGCTGTCCATCGAGGGCCGGCCGGACGAGGCCAGGGCGATCGCCACCATCCACGCGGCGCTGGACGCCGGCGTGACCCTCATCGACACGGCCGACGCGTACCACCTCACCGCCACCGACGTCGGGCACAACGAGCTGGTCATCGCCAAGGCGCTCCGGCTCGCCGGCGCCGGGCCGGACGACGTGCTGGTGGCGACCAAGGGCGGCCACCGCCGACCGGGCGACGGCTCCTGGTACGTCCAGGGCGACGCCGCCTACCTCAAGACCGCCTGCGAGGCGTCGTTGCAGCGCCTCGACGTCGAGGCCATCGGCCTCTACCAGTTCCACCGCCCGGACCCGTCGGTGCCCTACGAGGAGTCGGTCGGCGCCGTCCGCGACCTGCTCGACGAGGGCAAGATCCTCATGGCAGGCATCTCCAACGCGAACCCGGACCAGATCCGCCTCGCGCAGAAGGTGCTCGGCGACCGGCTCGTCTCCGTCCAGAACCAGTTCTCGCCCGCCTTCCGGAGCAGCGAGCCCGAGCTCGAGCTGTGCGCCGAGCTGGGCATCGCCTTCCTCCCGTGGAGCCCGCTGGGCGGGATCTCGCGCGCCGGGGACCTCGGCAACCGGTTCGAGGCCTTCGCCACCGTCGGCGCCCAGCGCGGGGTCAGCCCGCAGCAGGTCTGCCTCGCGTGGGAGCTCGCCAAGGCCCCCGTCGTGATCCCGATCCCCGGCGCCAGCCGCCCGGAGAGCATCCGCGACTCCGCGCTGGCCGCCGAGCTGGAGCTCACGGCCGACGAGCTCGCGCTGATCGAGGCCTGAGCCGCACCACCGACAGCGGGTCCGGTCACGGTCAGGCGCTCCGCCGGGTCGTGACCGGACCCGCCGTCGTCGGTCGTCAGACCTCGAGCAGGATCGTGACCGCCCCGCCGCCGTCAGGCCTCGAGCAGGATCGTGACCGGACCGTCGTTGACCAGCTCGACGGCCATGTCGGCGCCGAAGACGCCGGTCTCGACCCGCAGCCCACGGGCGCGCAGGGCGGCGACGACCGCCTCGACCAGCGGTTCGGCGACCGGCCCGGGGGCTGCCGCGTTCCACGTCGGCCGGCGGCCCTTGCGCGTGTCGCCGTAGAGGGTGAACTGGCTCACGACGAGCACCGGCGCGTTCGCATCGGCGGCCGACTGCTCGTCGCGCAGGATGCGCAGGTCGGCGACCTTCCGCGCGATGAGGTCCACCTGGGTCTGGCCGTCGTC
>DASXVR010000103.1:0-2782 GCA_036504175.1 Actinotalea sp.
GCTCCTCGTTCAGCTGGGGCGTGATGGTAGGGACGAGTCGGCTGCTAGGACCGACGGTAGAAGGGCAGGGACACCACGCGCACCGGTTCCGGGCGTGCACGTACGTCCACCGCGAGCTCGGTGCCCGGTTCTGCGAGCGCCGCATCGACGTAGGCCATCGCGATCGGGTACCCGAGGGTCGGCGACGGGGCACCGGACGTGACCGTCCCGACCTGCGCACCCGAGGCGTCGAGCACCGGGTACCCGTGCCGCGCAGCCCGCCGCGAGAGCCCCTGGAGGCCGACGAGCAGGCGGTGCGAAGGCTCCGCGCGCGCTGCACCCTTCTCAGACGCTGCACCCTTCTCAGACGCGGCGCGCTTCTCAGACGCGGCGCGCTTCTCCAGCGCACTCCGGCCGACGAACGGCAGGGGCGCGCCCGAGGCGTCCACCTTGTCGAGCTTGACCACGCGACCGAGGCCGGCGTCGTACGGGGTCGTCGTGCGGTCGAGCTCGTTGCCGTACAGCGGCATCCCGGCCTCGAGCCGCAGGCTGTCGCGGCAGGCGAGGCCGGCCGGGACGAGTCCGGCAGACGCGCCGGCTGCCAGCAGCACGCGCCAGAGGGCAGGCGCGTCGTCGGCGGCGACGAACAGCTCGAACCCGTCCTCGCCGGTGTAGCCGGTGCGGGCGACCATGGCCGGGACGGCGTCCGGGCCGATGGTGGCGCGGGTGCTGGCGTAGTAGCGGACGGCGGTCACGGCGTCGCGCTCGGCCGGGTCGGGGACGAGGCTCGCGAGGATGCCCTCGGCGGCCGGTCCCTGCACGGCGATGAGGGCTGTCTGCTCGGACTCATCGGTGACGGCGACGTCGGGCCCCGTGCAGCGACGCTGCAGCTCACCGAGCACGACGGCGACGTTGGACGCGTTCGCCACGACCAGGTACTCGTCGGGCTGCGGCCGGTAGACGACCAGGTCGTCCAGGACGCCGCCGTCCTCGTCGCAGATCATCGAGTAGCGCGCACGGCCGACACCCAACGCGGAGAGGTTGCCGACGAGGGCGCCATCCAGGGCGGCACCGGCCCGGGGTCCGGCGACCCGGATCTCGCCCATGTGCGACAGGTCGAAGAGGCCCGCCGTCGTCCGCACCGCGTGATGCTCGGCGAGGTCGGACGTATAGCGCAGCGGCATGGACCAGCCCGCGAACGGCGTCATCGCAGCGCCGAGCGCCACGTGCTCCGAGTACAGCGGTCCGTGCCTACCGGTGGAGGTGCTGCTGTCTTCTGACGTGCTGCTGTCTTCTGACGGACTGCTGTGCTCGGTCACTGGTACTCCTCGATGGGCGGGCAGGAGCAGATGAGGTTGCGGTCGCCGGCGGCCTGGTCGATGCGCCGGACCGGGGGCCAGTACTTCTCGGCGCGCAGGCCGGGCACCGGGAAGGCGGCGACCTCGCGGCTGTACGCGCGGTCCCAGTCGTCGGCCACCACGCTGGCCGCGGTGTGCGGTGCACCCCGGAGGGGCGACTCGGCGGCCGTCCAGCGGCCGGCCTCCACCTCGGCGATCTCGCCGCGGATGGCGACCATGGCGTCGACGAACCGGTCCAGCTCGCCGAGGTCCTCGCTCTCCGTGGGCTCGACCATGAGCGTGCCCGGCACCGGGAACGAGAGCGTCGGGGCGTGGAAGCCGTAGTCCATCAGGCGCTTGGCGACGTCCTCGGCGGTGACCCCGGTGGCGGCGGTCAGGGGGCGCAGGTCGAGGATGCACTCGTGGGCGACGTGCCCGCCCGGACCCGTGTAGAGGACGGGGAAGTGCTCGTCGAGACGCGCGGCGAGGTAGTTGGCGCTGAGCACCGCGACCTCGGTCGCCTGGCGCAGGCCGTCGGCGCCCATCAGAGCGACGTACGCCCAGGAGATCGGCAGGATCCCGGCCGACCCGTGCGGCGCCGCAGAAACGGCAGTCGACCCCGCGCCGGGCAGGAACGGGACGAGGTGCTCGGCGACGGCGACCGGCCCGACGCCGGGCCCACCGCCGCCGTGCGGGATGCAGAAGGTCTTGTGCAGGTTCAGGTGCGAGACGTCCCCGCCCAGGTCACCGGGCTGCGCGAGCCCGACGAGGGCGTTGAGGTTGGCCCCGTCGATGTAGACCTGCCCGCCCGCGGCGTGGACCAGCTCGCAGACCTCGCGCACGTGGGCCTCGAACACGCCGTGCGTCGACGGGTAGGTGATCATGATCGCGGCTACGTCGGCAGCATGCTCGTCGAGGCGGGCTCGCAGGTCGGTGACGTCGATCTCCCCGTCACCGCTCGTCTTCACGACGACGACCCGCATGCCGGCGAGCACAGCCGAGGCGGCGTTGGTGCCGTGGGCCGAGGCGGGGATGAGGCAGACCTTCCGCTCGCCCTCGCCCCGCGACCGGTGGTAGCCGCGGATCGCGAGGAGCCCGGCCAGCTCACCCTGGGAGCCCGCGTTGGGCTGGACGCTTGCGGCTGCGTACCCGGTGATCTCGGCGAGCCATCCCTCGAGCTCGCTGATCAGCTCGGCGTAGCCAGCGGTCTGGTCGGCCGGTGCGAAGGGGTGGATGTCGGCGAACTCGGGCCAGGAGATCGGCTCCATCTCGACGGCGGCGTTCAGCTTCATCGTGCACGAGCCGAGCGGGATCATCGTGCGATCCAGCGCCAGGTCCTTGTCCGCCAGCCGGCGCAGGTAGCGCATCATCGCCGTCTCCGACCGGTACCGGTGGAACGTCGGGTGGGTCAGGTAGTCGGTGGTGCGGAGCAGCTCGGGCGGGAAGGTGGGCGCTGGTTCGGGCAG
>DASXVR010000104.1:0-2313 GCA_036504175.1 Actinotalea sp.
CGCCACGTCCAGAGCACGGTCCGCAGCTTGGGCACGGGCGAGAACGTGACCCCGTGGTCGACGCCGTAGACGTGCCCGCCCGGCACCGGGATCAGGTGGCCGGCCTTGCGGTCCGTGTTGTTGACGGCGGCATCGAAGACGGCCATGCGCCGCAGGCACGGGTCCTCCTCGACGACGAGCGCGACGGGGTCGACGGTCGGGTCCGCCGCGATCCACAGCTGGAGCATCCCCTCGCCGAACGGCCCCTCGCGGAGCACGGTGGGTGGCACGAGGTTCCAGCCGGTGGCGCGTGCGGCCAGGAAGGCCGCGACCTCGCGCCGGGCCAGCGTGTGGTCCGGGAAGTCGGCGAGCGGCCGCTCGCCCATGACGGGCTTGTAGATGCATGCCGCCTCGAGGCCACCACCGCGGACGACGCACAGCATCGCGTTGTTGGTGGACGCCCAGAGCCGCCCGACGAGCTCCAGCTCGCCGTCGCGGAGGAGCGCAAGGGCCTCGTCGACGCCGAGGACGGGCATCGGGAGGCCGAGGTCGTCGACCGAGGCGGACTCGCCGTCGGGGTCGTCGTCGCCGTCGGCGTCCGAGGGCAGGATCTCGTCGCCCTCGTCGACCTCGGCCTCGAGCTCGGCGAGGACCTCGAAGTCGATGGCCTCCGGCGCGGCCGATGCCGAACGGGGATCGGGCTCGGACCGGCGTTCCGCCTCGGAACGGAGGTCCGCCTCCGAACGGAGGCCCGCCTCGGAACCAGGAACTGCCTCGGGACCTGGACCCTCGGGGCGCTCGCGCATGGCCAGCCGCCCGCTAGTTCAGCCGATGGCCGTTGCGGCGCGGGCAGAGATGCCCCTGCGGGTCCAGCGGCTGCCCGCACAGGGGGCATGGCGGCCGCCCGGCGGCCACGACCCGCTCCGCCCGGGCGATGAAGGCCCGCGCGACCGACGCCGTGAACCTGACACGGAGCAGGTCCGGGCCGTCCTCGTCGTCATCGTCGGCCAGGTCCTCGTCGTCGTCCTCGTCGTCCTCGTCCTCGGGCAGCAGCTCCCGGGCCTCGAGCACGATCAGGTCGTCGGCGGTGTCCCAGCCCAGCGACAGCGTCCCGGCCCGGAAGACCTCGTTGATCGGCTCGTCCAGCGCGGCGGTGTCGCCCACGATCCCGGGCTGCTCCCCGGCGCCCGCGACGCCCCGGCGCTCCAGCTCCTCGAGCAGGTCGCCCAGGCGGTCGGCGAGCGCCGCCACCTGGACCTTCTCGAGCGCGACGGAGACGATCCGGGCGCCGTCACGCGCCTGGAGGAAGAAGGTGCGGTTGCCCGGGGCACCCACGGTGCCCGCGACGAACCGGTCGGGGGTGTCGAAGAGGAAGCGTCGTCTCGGCATAGGGCGGTCAGGGTACCGGAGACCGGCTCGGGCCGGGTCCGCCGGGTCCGCCGGGATCCCGCGTGCCCACGCCGCTAGTCGACCTGCACGGAGACCGAGTGGTAGCCGCGGGCGCCGTCTGGGTCGGGGCGGGTGGCCCGCTCCTCCTGCGCGACGCCGGCTCCGTCCGTGGCCCGCACCCACAGCGTGTGGCGTCCGGGCGCGTCGGCCTTCCATGCGAACCGCCACTGGACCCACGTCTGCGGCCCGAGCGGCGTCGCGAGCGTCACCGGCTGCCAGTCGCCCTCGTCGACCCGGATCTCGACCGCCGAGACGCCGCGGTCCATGGCCCATGCGACGCCCGCGACCCCGATCACGTCGCCGACCCGGTGCTGGGCGCTGGGCTTCGGCAGGTCGATGCGCGACTGCGTGAGGACCGGGCCTGTCTTGGACCAGCCGCGGGGCACCCAGTAGGAGTCGAAGGCCTCCCAGGTGGTGAGCTCGATCTCCTTGAGCCACTTGGTGGCCGAGACGTAGCCGTACAGCCCCGGGACGATGAGCCGCGCCGGGAACCCGTGGGCGACGGGCAGCGGCTCACCGTTCATCTTCACGGCGATCAGGGCGTCGCGCGGCCGCTCGGGGGCCGTGACCCAGTCGGTCGGGAAGCCCGCCGCCCAGCCGTCGACGGAGCGCGGCACGATCTGCGTTGCGCCTGCCTGCACGCCGGCCATCTCGAGGACGTCCGCCAAGCGGACACCGGTCCACTTCGCGTTGCCGATGAGGTCGCCGCCCACCTCGTTGCTGACGCAGGCGATGGTGACGTACCGGTCGATGAGCGGGAGGGCGACGAGCTCGTCGAAGGTGAGCGTGACCTCCCGGTCGACCATGCCGAACACGCGCATGGACCAGGTCGCGACGTCGACCGTCGGGGTCACGAGCGCGGTGTCGATGCGGTAGAAGTCGTCG
>DASXVR010000105.1:0-26972 GCA_036504175.1 Actinotalea sp.
GCGACCCGCTGGATCGCGGGCGGCATCGTCGCGGAGAAGAGGGCCACCTGACGCCGGGTGGGCGCCTGGCCGAAGATCGTGTCGACGTCCTCGGCGAAGCCCATCCGGAGCATCTCGTCGGCCTCGTCCAGGACCAGGAACTTGACGGCGTCCAGGCGCAGCGTGTGCCTGTCGAGGTGGTCCATCACCCGGCCCGGGGTGCCGACGACGATCTGGGCGCCACGGGCGAGGGCGCGCTGCTGAGGCAGGAAGGGTGCCCCGCCGTAGACCGCCACGACGCTGACACCGTGCAGGTGCTGGGCGAAGGACTCGATCGCCTCGGCGACCTGCAGCGCGAGCTCGCGGGTGGGGGTCAGGACGAGGGCCTGCACCTGGCCGAGGTCCGGGTCGACGGCGGCGAGCATCGGCAGGCCGAAGGCGGCGGTCTTGCCGGTGCCCGTCTGGGCGACACCGGTGATGTCGCGGCCCGACATCAGCGCGGGGATGGCGGCTGCCTGGATGGGCGTGGGTCGGGTGAAGCCGAGGTCGAGCACGGCTCGCAGGAGCGGCTCGGGCAGGCCGAGGTCGACCAGGTCGAGCTCGGGCGCCCCGATGGGCATGGAAGCAGCGTCGTTCTCACTCATGGGTGGTCCAGTCGTCGTCGAGGGGGAGCGGGGACAGCCGTCGTCGGCCGTCATCAGTCGCAGTCCCGAACTCTCGATCGGCCGGTGGGGCACCGGCTGCACACAGCCGCACAGGCGCGAGGGCCGATGCGGTCACACACAGGGGGGAGCGACGTACTCCGATGGAATGGTCACCAGTGTACGGGCTGGCCGCCGGGAGCGGCAGGTGACCCGGCGGTGAGCCCGGACACAGTCGCGTGACGGGCAGCCACGCGTCGGACGGTCGTCGACCACCGGCAGCGGCTCACCAGCCGGAGGGTGCGTAGTCCTTGAGGAAGACGCCGTAGAGGTCCTCGCCCTGCTCACCGCGCACGATCGGGTCGTACACCCGGGCGGCACCGTCGACGAGGTCCAGGGGGGCGTGGAAACCCTCCTCGGCGAGCCGCACCTTCGTCGGGTGAGGACGCTCGTCGGTGATCCAGCCGGTGTCCACGCTCGTCATCAGGATGCCGTCGGTGAACAGCTCGGCAGCACTCGTCCGCGTGAGCATGTTCACGGCCGCCTTCGCCATGTTCGTGTGGGGATGGCCGGGTCCCTTGTAGCCGCGGGAGAAGACGCCCTCCATCGCCGACACGTTCACGACGTAGGTGCGCCGCGCGGGCGAGGCGGCCAGTGACGGGCGCAGCCGGCTGACCAGGATGAACGGGGCCGTCATGTTGCACAGCTGGACCTCGAGCATCTCGAGGGCGTCGACCTGGTCGACGGTCGCGACCCAGCTGTTGGTGTGGTGCAGGTCCGGCAGGAGACCGCCGGCGTCGATCGCATCACCCCCCGCGAGGCGGGCCAGAGAGCTCGAGCCGCCCGCCAGTGCCTGCGACGTGAGGTGCCGCGCCCGGCCGACGGCCAGGGACATCTCCTCGCCGAGGTCGTCGTGGTGCGCGACGGGTGTCGTCCCGACCGATCCGACCAGGGCCGCCGGGTGGGCGTCGCTGGCGTGCTCGAACGTCACCAGGTGCGGGAGAGGGCCCTCGGGCAGAGGCGCCTGCTCGGCCTCGGCCAGGGGGGCGTACGCACCGGGTGACCTCCGCACCGTCTGCGCGGCGTTGTTGATCAGGATGTCGAGCGGCCCGGCGGCCGCGACCTCGTCGGCGAGGGCGACCACCTGTGCCGGGTCGCGCAGGTCGAGCCCCACGACGGTGAGCCGGTGCAGCCACTCGGCGGAGTCCTCCATGGCGGTGAACCGGCGGACGGCATCGCGCGGGAAGCGCGTGGTGATCGTCGTGTGGGCACCGTCGCGCAGCAGGCGCAGGGCGATGTACATGCCGATCTTGGCGCGGCCCCCGGTGAGCAGGGCGCGGCGGCCGCTGAGGTCGGTCCGGGCCTCGCGTCGCTGGTGGTTCAGTGCTGCGCACGACGGGCAGAGCTGGTGGTAGAAGGCGTCGACGTGGGTGTAGGGCTCCTTGCAGATGTAGCAGGCGCGAGGGCGCAGGAGCTCGCCGGCCTTCGCACCGCGGGTGGTCGAGACGATGGGCAGGCCCGCCGTCTCGTCGTCGATCCGGCGGGGTGAGCCGGTCGCGGTCGCGGCGACCACGGCTGCATCTGCGGCGCTCACGGCCGCACGGCGGTCCAGCCGGCGCTGCTTCTTGACCGCCTTGAACAGTCGGGCGGTGGCACGTCGCAGGGCGAGCGCGTCCGGGTGGTCCTCGGGCAGCGCCTCGGCGCGCTGCAGGACGTCGAGGCAGCGGGCGAGCTCGTCGGGGTCGATCGGGGTCTGCGTGGGCACGTCCTGGTCCAGGTGCTGAGGAGGCGGTGGCTGCGAGGCGGAAGGGGCGCTCGGCCGGTGAGGCGCCGGCGTCATGACGCTGACGCGCGCGCAGTCAACTGTACGCGGGCGCCGTTGACCGCCTGAAGCCGCCGACCGTACCGTGCAGTAGCTTTCGTCGACCAAGGAGGTCCTGTGCTCGGTACGGAGAGGTTCCCTCGGGTCGTGTGGCGCGGTGCGGCGGCCGCTGCTCACCAGGCCGACGAGAGCCCCCGGCCGGACGGCACGCAGCAGCCTGACGTCGTGGTCCTCGACTCGCTCTACGAGCCGACCGACGAGGACCGCACCGCCTGGCGCGCAGGGACGGGAGTGGTCGTGCTCCCCGGGACCGGCTGGGCGCCCGGCCTGTGGGCCTTCCTCGCCGACGTCGGCCTGGAGCTCAGCCCGTGCGCCCCCGAGCCGTCGCCGCTGGTGGGCGATCGCGTCTCGATGGCCGGGGTCACCTCACAGGACCTGCTGGCCCGCGTCGTCGACGCCGAGGGGACCGTCGGGGCGCACATCGAGCTCTCCGCGGGGACCGGCGCGGTGCTGCGGACGCCCGGCCGCTCCGTGGCCGTGGCCGTCGCCGAGCCTGCGGACGCGGGGCGGGTGGCCGTCGCGACGGTGGAGCTCGACGAGTCGTCGTGGGCACGCGAGCTGCGGCACAACCTCGTGACCTGGGCTGCCGCGCCGGTGGCCGTTCGTGCCGGTGACGGCCGGTCGGTCCGCGCGGCGGAGGGGCACACGCCGTCCGCCACCCCCGGGGCAGTGCGGGCAGCCGTGGACGACCCTGCCTGGACCCGCCTGAAGGAGGCCGTCGCGGAGCTCCAGACGCTCCAGGCGACCGACGGGTCGGTAAGCCCCGAGGTCGGCCCGCGTGCGGCGGCCCTCGTCGCCACGGTCGCGGACGCCGTGGTGGACCTGAGGCCGCACTTCCCGCACGACGCGGCGTACCTCGACGCCCTCGTCGTCGACCTGCACCGCTGGGTGGACGACGGGCTCGGCGAGCCGGACTTCCTCGACTCGCTCGTGGCGTTCCAGCCCCAGCAGCAGCGGGTCGACGGCCTGCAGCACCTCGTCGTCTTCCCGATGTACACGCAGAACGGCAGCCGGGACAGGCACCTCGAGGCCGTGATCGTGCAGGTCATCTGGCCGGAGTTCGTCGCCGCCCTCGAGGCCGGCGACTACTCGAACAGGTTGTTCGTGCCCATCCGCTTCGTCGACTTCACCGCCGGCTACGACACCAACTCGGCAGTCCTCTTCCCCGAGACCGTCGCGATGCGACAGGTGCCCACCTTCACCTGGGGCGCCATCTTCGCCGACCGTGAGGCCGCCCGCTTCCGCACCGTGGTGAGCGCAGCGGCCCGCGCCACCGGGCTGTCGCTCCCGCCGGACGCCGCGCGTCTCCTCGCCGACCAGCACCTGGCCGAGGAGGTCTTCGTCATGTGGGACCTCATCCACGACAGGACCCACATGCGGGGCGACCTGCCCTTCGACCCGTTCATGATCAAGCAGCGGATGCCGTACTTCCTCTACTCGCTGGAGGAGCTGCGCTGCGACCTGACCGCGTTCCGGGAGTCGGTCTCGCTCGAGCGCGCCGGCGTGCCGCAGGCCAGGCTCGTCCAGTACGCCGTGCTCTTCGACCGCATCTTCCGCTTCGCGATCACCGGCTCCCGCACCCGCAACTACGACGGCCTCGGTGGTCAGCTCCTCTTCGCCTGGCTGCACCAGCACCACGTCGTGCACTGGACCGACAACCGCCTCACGATCGACTGGGAGCTGGTCCCCGACGCGGTGCTCGCGCTCGGGCACGAGATCGAGGACCTGTACTGGCGCTCGATCGACAGGCCCAAGATCAGTCACTGGCTCGCCGCCTACCAGCTCGTCGCACGGACGCTCACGCCCCACCCGGCATCCACCTGGGCGAAGGGGCCCGACGCCCTGCCCATCTCCGGGCCGCTCAAGGCGATGACCGACGAGGTGCTGCCCGACGAGTTCCCGCTCTCGATGTTCTACGAGGCGCTGACCCGTCGGATCGGCGACGTCGTGGAGAGCACCTCCGGGATCACGGGGGCGACCGCCCAGGTGCAGGCCCCCTGAGCCTCTCGTCGCAGGTGAGGCCCTCGCAGCAGGTGAGAAGATGCAGCCCGTGAGCGCACCGAGCACCCAGAAGCCGAGCACCCAGACACCGAGCACCCAGACACCGAGCACCCTGCTGCCCCTCACCGGCGCGCAGCCCCGCACCCTGCACGACACCGCCCGACGCGGGTTCGCGTCCGACAACTACGCCGGCGTCCACCCCGAGGTGCTCGCTGCGCTCGCAGCGGCCAACGGCGGTCACCAGATCTCCTACGGCGAGGACGTCTACACCGCACGCCTGCACGAGGTGCTCGCGGCCCACCTGGGGCGCAAGGTCCAGGTCTTCCCGGTGTTCAACGGCACGGGCGCGAACGTCCTCGCCCTGCAGTCGATGCTTCCCCGGTGGGGTGCGGTGGTGTGCAGCGAGACGGCCCACATCCACACCGACGAGAACGGCGCACCGGAGCGCGTGGCCGGCATCAAGCTGCTGACGGTGCCGACGCCCGACGGCAAGCTGACCCCCGAGCTCGTGGACAGGCAGGCGTGGGGCTGGGGTGACGAGCACCACGCGCAGCCGCTCGTCGTCTCCATCACGCAGACGACCGAGCTCGGCACCTGCTACACAGCCGAGGAGATCGCCGCGCTGTGCGACCACGCGCACGGTCTCGGCATGCGGGTGCACCTCGACGGCGCCCGGATCGCCAACGCCGCCGCCACTCTCGGTCAGCCCCTGCGGGCGTTCACCAGCGACGTGGGCGTGGACGTGATCTCGTTCGGCGGGACCAAGAACGGCCTGCTGGGCGCGGAGGCGATCGTCGTGGTCGACCCCGATGCCTCGGACGGCCTGACCTACCTGCGCAAGATGAACATGCAGCTGGCCTCGAAGATGCGCTTCATCTCGGCCCAGCTCGTGGCGCTCCTCGAGGGCGACCTGTGGCTGCGCTCGGCGCAGCATGCCAACGCGATGGCTGCGCGCCTGCACGAGTCGGTCGTGGACCTCCCGGGCGTGAGCGTGGCCCGTCCGGTGCAGGCGAACGCGGTGTTCGCGATCCTGCCCCCAGGCGTCGCCGACCGCCTGCGTGCGCGGTTCCGTTTCTACGACTGGGACGCCGCCACCGGTGAGGTGCGGTGGATGTGCGCCTTCGACACCACCGAGGCCGACGTGGACGCCTTCGTCGCGGCGTTGCGCGAGGAGCTCGCCCGCGCCTGACCCTCAGTCCTCCGGGACGACGCGGCCGGCCCGGTCGGGGTGCAGCACGCCTGCGTCGATCAGCGCCAGGGCCAGGGCGTTCCCGTCCGCCCCGTGGACGACCACCGGTGTCGGTCCACGTTCGGCGACCGACTCGTCCTGCGAGGGCGCGGGCGTGCCGTGGGCGAGCAGCTGCTCGGCGGGCGTCAGCTGGCGGATGGCGATGACCGACACGCGGTCCGGGTGCTCGGTGGCGATGTCGGCGTAGATCTGCGGGTCGTGCTGCCCGTCGTCACCGACCAGCACCCAGTGGATCTGCGGCAGCTCGCTCATCAGGCGACGCAGGCTGTCCAGCTTGTGCTGGCGTCCGCTGCGGAACCAACCCGTGTTGGTGGGACCCCAGTCGGTGAGCAGGAGCGGGCCCGCCGGGAACCCGTGGCTGCCCAGGAAGCGACGCAGCGCCGGTGCGATGTTCCACGCCCCGGTCGAGAGGTAGAACGTGGGCGCGCCGGGGTTCTCGGCCTGCCACCGCTGGTAGAGCGGCGCCATGCCGTGGACCACCCGCCGGGCGCTCTCATGCAGCACCAGCCCGTTCCAGGCGGCAAGCAGGGGCCGGGGGAGAGCGGTGATCATGACGGTGTCGTCGATGTCGCTCACCAGGGCGGTCCGCGTCTCCGGCGCGACGACCAGGACGGGGGCGGTGATGCGCTGACCACCCAGCAGGAGCGTCACGTCGTGCCAGCCGGGCTCGAGGTCGGCCTCGACGACCTGGTCGACGTACCCACCACGGTCGGACGTCACGCGGTGCGTCCGCCCACCCACCTCGACCTCGACGACAGCGCCGGCGACCTGGGCGGTGAAGAAGCTGCGCCACCCCCGGACGGCACGTTGCGCGGAGGCGGCGTCACGCTCGGCCGACTGGCTGGCGCGGGTGCCCGGTGGCGCGAGGAGGGTGCGCGCCATGATCCGGACCCAGCCGGGGCCGCCGTAGCCGGCATAGGGCTCGACGCGGACCACCCACCCGCGACGGGTGAGCAGGCGTCCGAGCACCCGGTAGGTCCAGTCCTCTGCGACAGCCGCCCGGTGGGGGCGGCTGGTCGTGGGACTCAGCGGATCGGTCACGTCGCCGCAGTCTGGCACCGCCCGGTCCGGACCGCCCCTCGAGCGGTCAGCCGATCTTCGCCACGGTCATCAGGACGGCGCTGTCCTGGAGCGCCTCCACCGAGCAGCGGGCGGACGGCAGGATCAGCAGGTCCCCGCCCGAGCCCTCCCAGCTCACCGAGCCGCTGGTCAGCCGGATCCGTCCGGTCAGGACGTGCAGCGTCGCCTCGCCGGGGTTCTCGTAGTCGTCGGTGACGCGCCCCGCGCACAGCGCGATGACCGTCTGCCGCAGCACCTTCTCGTGCCCCCCGTGGACCGTCTTGGCGCTCCGCCCGCTCGAGGCTCGCCGGGCCGCCTCGAGCTGCTGGCGGGCGAGGGCGATCAGCGACGACTTCTCCATGCAGGGCCTCCGTCGGTCCGACGTCGCTCCGAGCATAGGCGCCGCCCGCGCGCGCAACGCTGGGGACGTTGGTAGACAGGATCGGGTGACGATCATCGGCTTCCACGCCTCGCACGAGCAGATCCACCCGGCGGCACTTCTCGAGGCCGTCCAGCACGCCGAGAGAGCCGGCTTCCAGGCGGCGATGTGCTCGGACCACTTCACGCCGTGGAGCGAGCGGCAGGGCCACTCCGGCTTCGCGTGGTCCTGGCTCGGAGCGGCCCTGGCGACCACGGGCCTGCGCATCGGCGTGGTGAACGCGCCCGGTCAGCGGTACCACCCCGCGGTCGTGGCGCAGGCGGCGGCGACACTGGCCGCGATGTTCCCCGGACGCTTCTGGGCCGCCCTGGGCTCGGGCGAGAACTCGAACGAGCACATCACCGGCGACCCGTGGCCGGTCAAGGAGGTCAGGGACGAGCGGCTCGTCGAAGCGGTGGGCCTGATCCGGCGGCTGCTGGCAGGCGAGGAGGTCACCCACCGAGGCCTGGTCACCGTGGACCGCGCACGCATCTGGACGCTCCCGGACGAGCCACCTGCGCTGATCGGTCCAGCGGTCACCGCCGCGACCGCCCGCCGCGCCGCGTCCTGGGCTGACGGACTGATCACCATCAACCAGCCGCACGACACCCTTCGCGAGGTCATCGACGCGTACCGCGGGGCCGGAGGGCGAGGGCCGCTGGCCCTGCAGGTGCACGTGAGCTGGGCACCCGAGCGTGCCGAGGCCGAACGGATCGCCTTCGACCAGTGGCGCTCGAACGTGTTCCCGCCCCCGGTCTGCTGGGACCTGGCCACGCCTGCGCACTTCGACGTGGCGTCCTCGCACGTCCGGCCCGAGGACGTGGCCCGCAGCGTGCGGATCTCCGAGGACCTCGACCAGCACGCGGCGTGGCTCGCCGAGTACGCCGGCCTCGGGTTCGACGAGATCTACCTGCACCACGTCGGCACGGAGCAGGCCGCCTTCATCGACGCCTTCGGCGAGCGCGTCCTGCCGCAGCTGACGAGCGGGGGGACGGCATGAGGATCACCGACACCGGCGACCTGTGGTGGAAGAACGCCGTCGTGTACTGCCTCGACGTCGAGACCTTCCTGGACTGGGACGGTGACGGGGTCGGCGACTTCCAGGGCCTGGTCCAGCGGATCGACTACCTGGCCGACCTCGGCGTGACCTGTCTGTGGCTGATGCCCTTCTACCCCACGACCGACCGGGACGACGGGTACGACATCACCGACCTGGACGGCGTCGACCCGCGCCTCGGGTCGCACGGCGACGTGGTCGAGCTCATCCGCACCGCCAAGGACCGCGGCATGCGCGTGATCGCGGACCTCGTGGTCAACCACACCTCGGACAAGCACCCGTGGTTCCGCGCCTCGCGCTCGAGCACGGACAGCCCGTACCGCGACTGGTACGTCTGGCGCGCGGACGCGCCTCCCGACACGTCGGCCGAGGTCGTCTTCCCCGACCAGGAGACGAGCATCTGGGAGCTGGACGAGAAGACGGGCGAGTACTACCTGCACCGCTTCTACCGGCACCAGCCGGACCTCAACGTGGCCAACCCGAAGGTGCGCGACGAGGTGGCCAAGGTCATGGGCTTCTGGCTCGAGCTCGGTCTGGACGGCTTCCGGGTCGACGCCGTGCCGTTCTTCCTCGAGACGATGGGGATCAGCTCGAAGGACATCCATGAGCTCGGCGACCCCCACGACTACCTGCGCTCCCTGCGGGCGATGCTCACCCGCCGTACGGGCGACGCGATCCTCCTCGGCGAGGTCAACCTCCCGCACAAGGACCAGAAGCTCTACTTCGGGCAGGGGCAGGGCGACGAGCTGACGATGATGTTCGACTTCATCGGCATGCAGAACCTCTATCTCTCGCTGGCGCGCGGTGACGCGCGTCCCCTGGCGAAGGCGCTCCTCGAGCGGCCCGCCATCCCGCCGGACTGCCACTGGGCGACCTTCGTGCGCAACCACGACGAGCTGACCCTGGACAAGCTCACCGACGACGAGCGGGCCGAGGTCTTCGCCGCCTTCGGGCCCGAGGAGGACATGCAGGTCTACGGACGTGGCCTGCGGCGTCGGTTGCCCCCGATGCTCGACGGCGACCCCCGCCGCGTGCGGATGGTCTACTCCCTGCTCTTCGCCCTCCCCGGGACGCCGACCCTGTTCTACGGCGAGGAGATCGGCATGGGGGAGAACCTCGCCGCCCCGGGCCGGATGTCCGTCCGCACACCCATGCAGTGGTCCGACGAGCCCAACGGCGGGTTCTCCCGGGCGCGCCCGTCACGGCTGCCCGGGCCCGTGCCGACCGACGGCTACTCACCCGAGCACGTGAACGTCAGCCGCCAGCGGCACGATCCCGACTCGCTGCTGTCCTTCATGTCGCTGCTGATCCGGCGGTACCGGGAGTGCCCCGAGCTTGGCTGGACGCAGGTCGACGTGCTGGACCAGCCGCACACCGGCGTCCTGGCGCTGTGCAGCTCGGTGGACGACGCCGTCGTCATCACGCTGCACAACCTGACGCCCCAAGCCCTGACCGTGCCTCTGACGCTCGAGCAGGCGCCGGCAGGGCACCGGCTCGTGGACCTGCTGCAGGAGGGGGTCGTGGAGGTCCCCGGGTCGGGAGGGGTGGAGGTCGCCCTGGAGGGCTACGGCTTTCGCTGGATGCGGCTGGTCGGGCCCCAGACCCGCCAGCTGGTCTGATCCGGCCGTCCCAGGTCAGCTGAGGAGGTCTGCCACGGCGCGCAGGGCGGCCGGGTCGCCCTGGACGAGGATCGAGGTCACGACGGTGTCCTCCCAGGCGGCGAGGCGGTCGCGCACGGCCGGCGCCGGACCGACCAGGGCGATGTCCTGGATGAGTGCTGTCGGCACCGCTGCGGCGGCCTCGGCGCGGCGCCCGTCGGCGAAGAGCCGGGCGACCTCGACGCAGGCGTCCACGTAGCCGAGCCGCTCGATCACGTCACGGTGGAAGTTCGCCGACTTCGCCCCCATCCCGCCGATGTACAGCGCGACGAACGGTCTGACCACGTCCGCCGCCCGCTCGACGTCGGTGTCGATGACGACGGGCACGGTGGCGCTCACCTCGAACCGGCCGGGGTCGCTCAGGTCGGCACCGCGCCGTGAGAAGCCGTCGGCGAGCGCCGCCCGGTAGAAGTCGTCGACCCGGGGTGAGAAGAAGAGCGGGAGCCAGCCGTCGGCGATCTCGGCGGCGAGCGCGACGTTGCGCGGACCCTCGGCGGCGAGGTGGATGGGCAGGTCGGGGCGGAGCGGATGGACGGTGGACCGCAGGGCCCGCCCCAGACCGGTCCCACCCGGGTGGGGAAGGGTGAAGAACTCGCCCGTCGCCTGGACGGGGCTCTCGCGACGCAGGACCTGCCGGACGATGCCGATGTACTCACGGGTGCGCGCGAGCGGACGGGGGTAGGGCGCGCCGTACCAGCCCTCGACGACCTGTGGCCCGGAGGCCCCCAGGCCCAGGATGAAGCGACCGCCGCTGAGGTGGTCCATCGTGAGCGCGGCCATCGCGGCAGCCGTGGGGGTGCGTGCCGAGATCTGCGCGATCGCCGTGCCGAGCCGGATCCGCTCGGTGCGGCTGCCCCACCACGCCAGGGGCGTCAGCGCGTCGGAGCCGTACGCCTCGGCCGTCCACACGGAGTCGAACCCGAGCCGGTCGGCCGTGATGACTGCCTCGAGCGCGCCCGGCGGGGGGCCCGCCGCCCAGTACCCGAGGTGGTAGCCGAACCTCATCGGACCTCCCCGAGGCGTGGCTCGGTCGAGGCCCGGCGCCGCCTGCGCTCGGCCCGTCGACGAAGCACCGTCACGGCGGCCCACACCAGCGCGCCCAGCAGCACCAGGACGAGGATCGGCAGGAGCACGGCGCTGAAGGCGAGCGCGGCGCTGGTGAGGTCCTCGGCGACGCTCACGACGGGGCCGCCCACGCCGAGGGTCGTGGCGTTGACGACGGGCCTCGCCGCCGCCTTGCCGCCGTGGACGACGAGCGCCAGGACCACACCGATCGCCACCGGCACCCACTGGTGGGACGTGAAGAAGGACGCCGGGTCCGTCACCGCCGCCGTCTCGGCGCCCGAGCCGGCGCCGAAGGCCAGGCCGCCCGCGGTCGGGCGCACGACGGTCCCGACGACGTCGTTCACGTGATCCAGGCCGGGGATCTTGTCCGCGACGACGTCGACCACCAGCAGCACGACGAGGATCACCAGGACCCAGCCGTTCGAGAGCCACGACCACGAGGCGGGCAGGTTCACCAGCGTGGTCCACCGGTCGAGCGCGCCGAGCACGATCAGCGGCAGGGCGGCGTTGAGCCCTGCCGAGGTGGCCAGTCCCGCGCCGGTGAGGAGCTCGAGCATGGTCACCAGCATGGCATCGACGCCTCACGGCGCACCCCAGGAGAACCGCGTGCGCGCGTCCTACTGTGGGCAGGTGCCCGCCCCCCGCCGTCGTCTGAGCAGCACCCGCCCCGACCTGCGCGCCGCGTTCGCGGCGATCCGGACCGAGTTCGCCGTCCCGGTGGACTTCTCCCCGCAGGCGATGACCGAGGCGCAGGCCGCCGCGCAGGTCGACCCTCGCTCACCTGCCGGTGACCAGCCGCGTCGCGACCTCACGGCCGTCGAGCTCGTCACCATCGACCCGGCCGGCTCGACCGACCTGGACCAGGCCATGCACCTGCAACGGCGGGGGAGCGGCTACCAGGTGCACTACGCGATCGCGGACGTCGCAGCGTTCGTCATGCCCGGTGCGAGCCTCGACCACGCGACGCACGACCGCGTCGAGACCGTCTACTGCCCTGACGAGCGCATCCCGCTGCACCCGACCGTCCTCAGCGAGGGCGCCGCGTCGCTGCTGCCCGGCAAGGACCGGCCGGCGGTGATGTGGACGCTCGACCTCGGCCCGGACGGCTCGGTGGAGAAGGCGGTCGTCGAGCGTGCGACGGTGCGCAGCCGTGCCCAGCTCGACTACCCCCACGTCCAGGCCCAGCTGGATGCCTCACCCGGTCCCGACGACCTCGCGACGCTGCTCGCCGAGATCGGCACCCGGCGCGCAGCGCTCGAGCAGGCGCGCGGCGGGGTGTCGCTGGCACGCCCGGAGCAGGAGGTGGTGGACGTGCCGGGCGACGGCTGGGGCGTGGCCATGCGCGCTCCGCTCCCGGTCGAGGACCACAACGCCCAGATCTCCCTGATGACGGGGATGGCCGCCGCCGACATCATGCTGTCCGCCTGCGTGGGCATCCTGCGGACCATGCCGGCCGCGCACCCGGCCGACATCGCCCGGCTGCGGCGCCAGGCGCTCGCCCTCGGCGTGCCCTGGCCGGCCGGGCGACCGTACGGCGAGGCGCTGGCTGCCCTCGACCGGAGCCTGCCCGAGACGGCGGCCTTCCTCAGTGCGGCGACGAGCCTCTTCCGCGGTGCCGCCTGGACCCCGTTCCAGGGCGCTCCGCCTGCCCAGAAGGTCCACGGCGCGGTCGGCGCGCCCTATGCGCACGTCACGGCCCCGCTGCGCCGTCTGGTGGACCGGTACGGCACCGAGATCTGCCTGGCGACGGTCGCCGGCCGGCCCGTCCCTGCCTGGGTCCTGGATGCCCTGCCCACCCTCGGCACGGAGATGGAGCAGGGGGCCCGGCGCAGTGCGGCGGTCGACCGTGCCTGCACGGACCTGGTGGAGGCGGCCGTCCTCGCGGGGCACGTGGGCGAGGTCTTCGACGGGGTCGCGCTCGACGAGCGGACCGTCCAGCTGACCGACCCCGCTGTCGTCGCGCGCACGGAGGGACCCGCTCTCCCAGCCGGGGACCGTGTGCGGGTCCGGCTCGCCGAGGCGGACCTGACCTCGCGCACCGTCCGGTTCGAGGTCGCCCCGCCCGCGTGAGGGCGGCGTGGCATCGGCGCGGGACCTGAGCGACGACGGCGGTGGGCGCGGCTCCCGCCGTGAGTGGTGTGCCCGCCGGCGCGTCTCGCCCCCGTAGGATCGCCGCGAGGCGCCGGGCGAGCCGACCGGACGCTGGTGGCCCATGTCGCGGCCGGCGACACGTCAGCGGGGAGCGCACGCAGTGACGGACCTGGGGCAGCCCGAGGGCGGACGCGACGCGGTCTCCTCGTCCCGGATCCTGACCATCCCCAACGCCATCAGCGGCGCCCGGCTGCTTCTCGTCCCTGTGTTCGCGGTGCTCCTGGCCCGGCACCAGGACGGGTGGGCCCTGGCGGTGCTGGCCGTCTCGAGCGCCAGCGACTGGCTCGACGGCACGCTGGCCAGGAGCCTGCACCAGCAGTCCCGGCTGGGCGAGCTGCTCGACCCAGCAGCGGACCGGCTCTTCATCGTCGTCACGCTCGTCGCCCTGGCCGTACGGGACGTGGTCCCGGTCTGGCTGGTGGTCGTCATCGTCGGGCGTGACGTGCTCCTGGCCGCCGTGCTGGCCGTGCTGACAGCCCGCGGCATCGGGCCGCTGCCGGTCCACTTCGTCGGCAAGGCAGGCACGTTCTGCCTGCTCTACGCGTTCCCGCTGCTCCTCATCGCCCAGTGGACCGGTCCGGTGGGCACCGCAGCCGGGTTGCTCGGGTGGGCCTTCGCCTGGTGGGGCATGAGCCTCTACTGGCTCGCCGGGGCGGTGTACCTGCGCCAGGCGGCGCACGAGCTCGGGACCACGCGGCGGGCGGCCACGGCGTGAGCCAGATCGACGACACCTCGCCGCAGCACCGGCACCGCCAGGCGTCGTCCGCGACGAACCCGGGGCCACCGCGACGGGTCGACGCGTCGATGGGGCTGCTCCACGACCTGATGAACCGGCCCATGGAGGCCTACGCCGACGCGCCGCGGGGGGCGTCGCTCGACCGCGGCAGGGGCGCCCGGCTCCGTCACGCCGTGGTGCACCTCGTGGTCGCCGTGCTGCTCGGCGCCATCACCGTGACGGCCATCGTGAGCCTGCGCACCCCGCAGCCGGCGGCACTGGAGTCGCGCAAGATCCTCCAGCAGAAGATCGCCGAACGGACCGCGCAGGCGGACGAGCTGCAGAGCTCCACGGACGCCCTCAGCGCCCAGGTCACGCGCCTGCAGGCCGAGCTGCTCGCCGTCGACAACCCCCGGCTGCTCGCCGACCTCGAGCGGGTCGAGGTGCTCTCGGGAGCCATCCCCGTGCAGGGGCCGGGCATCGTGGTGGAGCTCGACGACGCCCCGGTGCCCGCCGGCCAGGACCAGGACCCGAGCTCCCGCGTGCAGGACGTCGACCTCCAGATCGTCACCAACGCCCTGTGGGCGGCGGGCGCCGAGGCCATCGCGATCAACAACCAGCGTCTGACAGCGCTGACGACGGTCCGGGGGGCGGGTCCGGCGATCCAGGTGGACCTGACACCCATCGTGCCGCCCTACCGGGTCGAGGCGATCGGCGACGTCCGGGCCATGCAGACGTCGTTCGCGCGGTCCACGGCGGCCAACCACCTGACCCTGCTGACCGGGACCTACGGGATCCCGTCGAGCCTGCACGCCGAGACCACGCTCACCCTGCCCGGTGCCGGGAACGCCACGCTGCGCTACGCCCGGGCCCCCGGTTCGGATGTGGCATCGTCTGTGCCACCCACTCAGGAAGGTTCGCCATGATCGCCGTGCTCGGGCTGCTCATCGGGGCCCTCGTCGGCGTGTTCCTGGAGCCGACGGTGCCCGCCGTGCTCCAGCCTTACCTGCCGATCGCCGTCGTCGCGGCTCTGGACGCGCTCTTCGGAGGCCTCCGCGCCCTGCTCGACGGGACCTTCAACGACCGGGTCTTCCTGGTGTCCTTCCTGTCCAACGTCGTGGTCGCGGCGCTCATCGTCTACCTCGGTGACCAGCTGGGTGTGGGGACGCAGCTGTCCACGGCGGTCGTGGTCGTGCTCGGCATCCGGATCTTCTCCAACGCCGCCGCCATCCGCCGCCACCTGTTCAAGGCCTGATCGATGCAGCCCGACCCGGACGCGAGCACGACCCCGGCGCAGCCGGCCGCACCCCGGCCGTTGAGCTCGTCCTGGCGCACCATCGGCCGCGCCCTCGCGCCCCGCGCCACCCGGGCGCAGCTCATGGCGGGTCTGCTGTGCGCGCTGCTCGGCTTCGCGCTGGTGGTACAGGTGCGTCAGACGCGCTCGGAAGGGCTGGCGAACCTGCCTCAGGACGAGCTCGTGCGGGTCCTGGACGAGGTCACGCAGCGCTCGGAGACCCTGCAGCGGCAGGCCGCGACGCTGCAGGGGCTGCGCAGCGAGCTGCTCACCGGCTCGGACACCCAGCGCGCCGCGCGTGACGCGGCGCAGGAGCGGGCAACGGTGGAGGGCATCCTCGCCGGTCGGCTGCCGGCCGAGGGCCCCGGCGTCGAGCTCACGATCCGCGAGCCCGAGGACCGCATCCCGGCCCTGGTGATGTTCAACCTCCTCGAGGAGCTGCGCAACGCCGGGGCCGAGGCGATCCAGCTCGGCGACGTGCGGCTGACCGCCTCGACGTACTTCCGGGACGTCGCCGACGGTATCGAGGTCGACGGCACGACGCTGCACGCGCCGTACCACTGGCTCGTGATCGGCGACCCCGAGGTCATCACGCCCGCCCTCAACGTGCCGGGCGGTGCCCTTGCCCAGGTGCGCGGAGCCACGGGTGCCACGGATCTGCAGACGAAGGACCTCGTCGAGGTCACCGCCGTCCGCGACCTCCCCGCTCCGACCTTCGCCACACCCGCACCGGAGACCCCGGCCGGGTGAAGGGTCTGCCGGAGGTCGTCCGCGCCGCATAGGCTGGGCGCGGACGAGTGCGACGCAGGTGCGGAGGAGGAACGATGACAGAGCTCGAGGGTGCAGGGGCCGAGCCGCGTGAGCAGCCGGCACAGCCGCAGTGGTCGGCCGCCGACACGACGATCAGCTTCGGCGAGGGAGTCCTCGAGCAGACCGAGCACGACGTCGCCGGCATCCGCCTGAGCCAGGCGGACCTGGCCGCTGTCGCAGCTCTCCCGCCGACCTCCGCACTCCTGATCATGCAGCGTGGTCCCAGCGCCGGGGCCCGGTTCCTGCTCGACGCCGACCGCACGACGGCCGGCCGCAGCCCGCAGGCCGACATCTTCCTCGACGACGTCACCGTCTCCCGCAAGCACGTGGAGTTCGTCCGCGAGGGCGAGGAGTTCCTGGTCCGGGACGTCGGCTCGCTGAACGGCACGTACGTGAACCGCACCCGGATCGACCGCGCCGTCCTGCACGCCGACGACGAGGTCCAGATCGGCAAGTTCCGCATGACGTTCCACCCGAGCCCGGTCCGCTCCACCGGCACGACGGGCCCGGGCCAGGGATCGTGAGCTCAGCTGGACCGGCCCGGGAAGCCCGGGCCCTCGACGCGCGACGGGACGGGCGAGCACAGGACCTCGGCACCACCAGGCCCCGCGGCAGCGAGGCTGCTGCCTCGCGGCATGACGTCGTCGAGCCGTGGCCACCTGGTGTGTCCCGGGAACCGACCATGCGCATCTCGGACGTCCTGGAGGACCTCGGCGCCGACTTCCCGACGGTGACACCGTCCAAGCTCCGCTTCCTCGAGGAGCAGGGACTGGTCGAGCCCCGCAGGACCGCCGGCGGGTACCGGACCTACAGCCGGGCGGACGTGGAGCGTCTGCGGTACGTGCTGCGGCAGCAGCGGGACAAGTACCTGCCGTTGCGCGTCATCGGCGAGCAGCTCGCCGCGCTCGACGCCGGTCGCTCCGACGAGGCCCTCGTGCCCCGGCTGGCGACCTCCGACGGCGAGCGGACGGGTCCTGTCGGCCGCCAGACCGTCGAGACGCTCGCCGCCGAGGCGGGTGTCGAACCGTCGTTCGTGACCGAGCTCGTCGACGCAGGGGTTCTGGCCGCGTCGCGCTCCGGGCACCTCGACGCATGGGCCCGCGACGTCGTCGTGCTCGCTGCGGCCCTCGCCGAGCACGGTGTGGAGCCCCGTCACCTCCGTTCGTTCCGGTCCGCCGCAGATCGCCAGGTGTCGGTGGTCGACCAGATCGTCGCTCCGTTGCGGGGACAGCGTGCGGTCGCCGCGCAGGCCCATGCCGCGAGCGTCGCCGCCGAGGTCGGGGAGCTGTGCGGACAGCTGCACACCGCCCTCGTCCGCGCCGGCATCGCCTCCCTGACGCCCTGAGCGGTCCGAAAGGGACAACAGGTGCCGATCCGGGCGCGCTCGACGTAGCGTGGAGGGGTGGCAGACGGCGCGGGCGAGATGGTCGAGCTCGAGGTCCTCGGGGTGCGCCGACAGGCGCCTGCGGACCAGGTCGTCGTTCTGCTCCTGGACCTGGTGGGCCGGCGGCTGCTGCCGATCGTCGTGGGCCTCAACGAGGGGTCGGCGATCGTCGCCGGCCAGTCGGGCATGGCCCCGCCGCGTCCGATGACCCATGACCTGCTGGTCTCCGCGCTGCGCACGGTGGGCGCCGAACCGGTCAGGGTGGAGGTCGTCGCCCTCATCGACGGCGTGTTCCACGCCGCCCTGGTGCTCGACTCCGGGGACCGGGTCGACTCGCGCGCCTCGGACGCCATCGCCGTGGCGGTGCGGGTCGGCTGCCCGGTCCTCTGCGCGGCGAGTGTGCTCGAGGAGTCCGGGCTCGAGGTCGAGGAGCACACCCCCGAGGACGAGGTGGAGGAGTTCCGGGCGTTCCTGGACACCGTCAACGCCGACGACTTCGTGGCCGGGGACGAGGGGGGCGGCGACGTTCCCGACCGCCCGTCCTGAGGCCTCAGCACCGATGTGGTCGTGCGTGCGCGGGCCGAATCTAGGGTTCAAGTAGAGATTGAGACACGCCGCCGCGACACGCCGACCGCCGTTCACGGCGAGCGTCGTTGACGCCCCCTACCTGCGGGCCTAGCGTGGCGGTTACAACATCCCGTGGACCCCGTAACGTTCGGTGCGGACGTGGATGCACCGAGGGGAGAGGCCCATGAGCGGCACCGGAGAGACGATGGAGGAGTCCGTCGGCATCCCGCAGCGCGCTCAAGGGCTGCTGTTCGGCGACGAGCTTCCCGACCTGGACACCACGACCGGCTACCGCGGTCCGACCGCGTGCCGCGCAGCGGGCATCACCTACCGCCAGCTGGACTACTGGGCCCGCACCGGTCTGGTGGAGCCCACCATCCGCCCCGCGACCGGCTCGGGCACGCAGCGCCTCTACAGCTTCCGCGACATCCTCGTCCTCAAGGTGGTCAAGCGGCTTCTGGACACCGGCGTCTCGCTCCAGCAGATCCGGACGGCAGTCAGCCACCTGCGCGAGCGCGGTGTCGACGACCTCGCCCAGATCACCCTGATGAGCGACGGCGCGAGCGTCTACGAGTGCACCTCCGCCGACGAGGTCATCGACCTGGTCCAGGGCGGCCAGGGCGTGTTCGGCATCGCCGTGGGCCGCGTCTGGCGGGAGGTCGAGGGCACGCTGGCATCCCTGCCGACCGAGCGCGCCGACGACGACTCCGCACACACGGCGTCGGCCCATGACGAGCTCGCCCAGCGGCGTCAGGCGAAGACGGCGGGCTGACGGCCCCTGCGCCCGACCCAGGCAGGCGACCCCGCATCCGGGTCGCCTGTTCTGCTCAGCGCCGTCGTCAGCCTTGGGACCTAGGTCCGTCCTGCGGACGAAGGGTGCCCTTCCCACATCACCCGCTACGGTTCTGGTGCCCCCGTCAGTCATGAGGTGATACGTGTTCTCCAAGGTCCTCGTCGCCAACCGCGCTGAGATCGCCGTGCGTGGCTTCCGCGCTGCCGTCGAGCTCGGCGCCCGCACCGTGGCCGTGTTCCCGCACGAGGACCGGAACTCCGAGCACCGGCTCAAGGCCGACGAGGCCTACCCCATCGGTGTGCCCGGCCACCCGGTGCGCGCCTACCTCGACATCGCCGAGATCATCCGCGTCGCGCGGGAGTCCGGCGCCGACGCCGTCTACCCGGGTTACGGCTTCCTGTCGGAGAACCCCGACCTCGCCCGTGCGTGCGCCGAGGCCGGCATCACCTTCATCGGGCCTCCGGCGCGGGTGCTGGAGATGGCCGGCAACAAGGTCACGGCTCTGCGCGCGGCCCGGGCTGCGGGGATCCCGGTGCTCGCCTCGTCGGAGCCGTCGGCGGACATCGACGCACTCCTGGCCGCTGCCGACGGGATCGGGTTCCCGCTCTTCGTCAAGGCCGTCGCCGGGGGAGGGGGGCGCGGGATGCGCCGCGTCGAGAGCGCGTCGGACCTGGCGGAGGCTCTGGCCGCCGCCATGCGCGAGGCCGACAGCGCCTTCGGCGACCCGACGGTATTCCTCGAGCAGGCTGTGCTGCGACCCCGGCACATCGAGGTGCAGATCCTCGCCGACGCCACGGGCGACGTGGTGCACCTCTTCGAGCGGGACTGCTCGGTGCAGCGGCGCCACCAGAAGGTCATCGAGATCGCGCCCGCGCCGAACCTGGACCCCGCTCTGCGCGACGCCTTGTGCCGTGACGCCGTCGCCTTCGCGAAGAGCATCGGTTATGTCAACGCGGGCACCGTCGAGTTCCTGGTGGACACGGTGGGGGAGCGCGCGGGCAAGCACGTGTTCATCGAGATGAACCCGCGCATCCAGGTCGAGCACACGGTGACCGAGGAGGTCACCGACATCGACCTCGTGTCCTCGCAGATGCGGATCGCAGCGGGGGAGACCCTGGCCGAGCTCGGGATCAGCCAGGACACGGTGCGGGTCAACGGTTTCGCCCTGCAGAGCCGCATCACCACCGAGGACCCGGCCAACGGCTTCCGGCCGGACACGGGCCGCATCGTCGCCTACCGCTCACCGGGTGGTGCGGGCGTGCGCCTGGACGGCGCGACGGCCAGCGCGGGTGCCGAGGTCAGCGGGCACTTCGACTCGATGCTGGTCAAGCTGACCTGCCGCGGGCGTGACTTCCCGACGGCGGTCCGCCGCGCACGCCGCGCCCTGGCGGAGTTCCGCATCCGTGGCATCCGGACCAACATCCCGTTCCTCCAGGCGGTCCTGGCCGACCCGTCCTTCGTGGCCGGTGACCTGTCGACCTCGTTCATCGAGGAGCGGCCCCAGCTGCTGATCGCGAAGGAGAGCGCTGACCGGGGGACCAAGCTCCTCGCGTACCTGGGCGACGTGACGGTCAACAGGCCGTACGGTCCGCCGCACGGGATCCTCGAGCCCCAGCGCAAGCTGCCGGCGCTGGACCTGTCGCTGCCTGCGCCCTCCGGGAGCCGGCAGCGGCTGCTCGAGCTGGGCCCCGCGGGGTTCGCCCGGGCGCTGCGCGAGCAGACAGCCGTCGCGGTCACCGACACCACCTTCCGTGACGCGCACCAGTCGCTCCTCGCGACCCGGGTGCGCACCTACGACCTGGTCACCGTCGCGCCCTACATCGCGCGGATGACCAGCGGCCTGCTGAGCGTCGAGGCCTGGGGCGGCGCCACCTACGACGTGGCGCTCCGCTTCCTGGGTGAGGACCCGTGGGACAGGCTCGCGTCGCTGCGTGAGGCCCTCCCGAACGTCGCCCTCCAGATGCTCCTGCGTGGTCGCAACACCGTCGGCTACACGCCGTACCCGACGGAGGTCACCGAGGCGTTCGTGCGCGAGGCCACCGCGACCGGCGTCGACATCTTCCGCATCTTCGACGCGCTGAACGACGTGGACCAGATGCGTCCGGCGATCGACGCGGTGCGTGAGGTCGGCACTGCCGTGGCCGAGGTGGCCCTGTGCTACACCGGCAACCTCACCGACCCGGCCGAGAACCTCTACACGCTCGACTACTACCTGCGGCTCGCAGACCGGATCGTCGAGGCCGGCGCGCACGTGCTGGCGATCAAGGACATGGCCGGTCTGCTGCGGCCAGCAGCCGCTCGGACGCTGGTCACGGCGCTGCGCGAGCGGTTCGACCTCCCGGTGCACCTGCACACCCACGACACCGCTGGCGGTCAGATGGCGACGCTGCTCGCCGCCGTCGACGCCGGGGTGGACGCCGTCGACGTCGCGAGCGCCGCGATGGCTGGGACGACGAGCCAACCGCCGATGTCGGCACTGGTCGCCGCGCTCGAGCACACCGAGCGCGACACCGGGCTGAGCCTGCGCGCCGCCTGCGACCTCGAGCCGTACTGGGAGGCCGTCCGACGGATCTACCGACCGTTCGAGTCCGGGCTCCCGGGCCCGACGGGCCGCGTCTACGACCACGAGATCCCCGGCGGTCAGCTCTCGAACCTCCGCCAGCAGGCCATCGCACTCGGCCTGGGGGACAGGTTCGAGCAGATCGAGGCCATGTACGCGGCGGCCGACAGGATGCTCGGCCGCCTCGTGAAGGTCACCCCGTCGAGCAAGGTCGTGGGCGACCTGGCCCTGCACCTGGTGGCGCGCGGAGCCGACCCCGCTGCGTTCGCTGCCGACCCGCAGGAGTACGACATCCCGGAGTCCGTGATCGGCTTCCTCAGCGGCGAGCTCGGTGACCCGCCGGGCGGCTGGCCCGAGCCGTTCCGCACCCGGGCGCTCCAGGGCCGCTCGCCCCGTCGCGAGCCCGTACCGCTCACCGACCAGGATCGCGCGGACCTCGGCGGCAGCTCCGCGGCGCGGCGGAACCGGCTCAACCACCTGCTCTTCCCGGGGCCGACGAAGGAGTTCCACCAGGTCCGGGCCGTCTTCGGCGACACCAGCGTGCTTGACACCGCGCGCTACCTGTACGGGATGCGGCCGGCGACCGAGGTCGAGGTGCGCCTGGACAAGGGTGTTCGGCTGCTGGTCGGCATGGAGGCTGTGGGGGAGGCGGACGCGCGGGGGATGCGCACCGTCATGTTCACCCTCAACGGTCAGCTGCGGCCGCTGCAGGTGCGCGACCGGACGGTCGAGGTCGACCTCGCTGCAGCCGAGAAGGCGGACCCGGGCACGCCCGGCCAGATCGCCGCGCCGTTCGCCGGGGCTGTGACGCCGTTGGTCCAGGAGGGCCAGCGCGTCGAGGCCGGCCAGAGCGTGGCCACCATCGAGGCCATGAAGATGGAGGCCGCGATCACGACTCCGATCAGCGGGACCGTCCAGCGGCTCGCGATCGGTGCCGTGCAGCAGCTCGAGGGCGGGGACCTGGTCCTGATCGTCAGCTGAGCGCCCCGCGGTGGACGGCCCGCCTGCAGCCGACCGGCGGCACCGACGTCCGCAGGGTGTTCGGCAGAGGATCTCTCGTGCCTGACGGCATCGCGCGGGTAGCGTTGGCGAGGAGACGAGGGAGGCACCATGTCGGACGCACTCACCGGCCCTGACCCGCACGGTCACGTCGGCGCCGAGGTCGAGGTTCCCCATCTCGAGGCGGACGAGACGATCCCTCCACGGCCGGAGGAAGAGATCGCCGACGCCCTGCGATCAGCTCCGCAGGACCCCGAGGAGACCGCCACTGGCGAGGCTGTCGATCCGGCCGGACGGCCTGAGCTGCACCTCTAGCCCGAGGGAGCCGCGCGGGTGCGGTCAGGCCCCGTCTGCGTCAGCCTCCGCCGCCGCCTCGGCGGCTTCGGCTGCGCGGTGCTCGGCATGTGCGCGCCGCAGGGAGACCAGCCCCGCGACCGCGACGGCGACGCCGATGACGGCCATGACCCAGTTGAGGACGATGCCGTTCCCGGAGCGGATGGGGCCGGTCTGGTAGCCCGTCACGACCACGCCCACCACCAGCATGAGCGCTGGGGACCACCACCAGCGGCTGCTCAACGGCTGGTTGCCGGCCCAGGTTGTCTCCGGCACCGCCGGGTCGTCCGGGGCGTCGGCGGGCTTGGGGGAGTCGTCGGCCATGGCGCACAGCCTCTCATGTGCGTGGGATCGCCCTCGGCAGGCGCCAGCCTGCCGGACCAGTCGAGGCGACCCACCCCATCGAACACCTGTTCGATGGGGTGGGTCGGCATGGCGACGGGGGATCGGGCACCATGAGTCCGTGACGAGCATCGAGCGGGTCGACGAGGACCAGTGGGAGCGTCTCCGGGCGCTACGGATCGCCGCGTTCGAGCACGATGCCGAGGTGTTCGGGTCGTCGCTGGAACGCGAGGCCGGCCTGAAGGAGATGCACTGGCGGATGCGGGCACGAGCCAGCGCATGGTTCGTCGCCGTCCAGGCCGGGGCGGACGTCGGGCTGGTGTGCGCCATCCAGGAGCCCGGTGCCGCCGAGGACGACAGGCACGTGGTCGGTCTGTGGGTCCGGCCGCAGAGTCGCGGCGGCGGGGTCGGTGACGCGCTGGTGGCTGCGGTGGGCCACTGGGCCAGGTCTGACGGTGCGATGACCGTGTCCCTGTGGGTCACCGAGGACAACGCACCGGCGCAGGCGCTCTACCGCCGCAACGGCTTCGAGCCCACCGGTGAGTCCATGCCCTTGCCGCGCGACCCGTCACGCGTCGAGCACCGCTGGCATCGCGTCCTGAACGCGTCCTGAGAGCTCACCGGCTGGTTCTGCTGGTCGGGGAGCCCTCAACCTCGCGCGTCGGGAATGGATTGACATAATGTCCATTATCGGCGTAGCACAAGTAGGGCCTCTGACCGGCGAAAACGTCACAGAGTCAGTTGGTCCTGGGATGCTGCACGGCGTGACGACCCAACCCGAGCGACCCGAGCTGCCCGAGCCGCTGCTGTGGCGGCGGCTAACCGTAGAACTCGTTTTCGAAAACCACATCATCGGCCCCCCGAAGCCCTACCGTCAGCACCACGTGTCATCAACAAGGGGGTTTGTGATGAGAACAGCACGCACGACTGTCTTGCGTCGGACCGCGATCGTCGCTATCGCTATCGCCAGCGCCACAGCTACAGCCACAGCCACAGCTGCAGCCGCAACCACACCGCCCGACCAGCCGTCACCCAGCCTGACCGTTGTGCGGATGCCTCTGCCATCGGCAAAGCCAGCGTTCGCTGGTGTCATCCGGGATGCTTCAGGAAAGCCTGTCACCGGCGCGGACGTGACCCTGGTCGCGATGCCGCCTCAGGAAGCGCTGGCTTCGGCGGTCGTCGGCCAGGACATCGGCGCCGCACCGATCGGAGCGGCGAAGTCAGCCTCAGGCGGTGCGTACTCGCTAGCACCCGACACTCGTCTCGGCGCGTGGCGCTCCGCACACCCGGGCGCGACCTACGTCAACGTGGAAGTAGTTGCATCGACCTCGACTGGTGTCATGTCAACGTCGACAACGTTGACGCTCGGCACGACCTCGAGCGGCGGCGCAACCGTCAAGGCCGTCGCCGGCCAGGACGTTTCGTCGGAGCCGGCCACCCTGGACCTGCAGCTCGTCCCCGCAGTGGGCACCGCCGCGCCAGCCACCGTCACCACGACGCCTGGGGTGACGACCGCGGCAGTGCAGAGCTACTCCTGCTTCACGTACCAGAGGGACCTTGGCAGCAGCCGAGTCACTGTCGGGCAGCTCCGGTCAACAAGCACCGCGTACACAGGCAACCAGACGTACTCCGCCGGCACGAGGAACACCCTCGGGGCCGGGTTCTCGAACACCGGCGGGTATGGCTCGTTCAGTGCCTCCGGAACGATCACGTACTCGGCGGACACCCAGCTGATCTTCGGGCAGGTGGCCAACACGGGCACGAACTTGTTCCGCACTGAGATGCGCTACGGCCTCTACTACGGGACAGGTTGCTCGCCGTCCAACGTCTTCTACTACAAGGCGCTTCCCTCGGCGTGGATGGGATCGGCGCTGACCGAGTGGAACCCTGCCACCCCGACGATCGGCACAATCTGCGGCAACTACGTCCCAAACAACGGCATCGTCAAGACGAGCGGCACAAATGCCACGGCTACGGCCGGCGCGGCCACAGCCCCGCTGATCGGCATCAACCTGTCGTCGAAGGCCGAGTGGTCGACTTCCTTCCAACAGCGAGTCATCAGAACGACCTACGGGCAAATCTGCGGAACGTTGGACTACCCCGGGCAGCCGTCACCGGGCGTCCTGGGTGTGAAGGGCTGAGGTGAGCCGTCTCGGCAGGGTGCTGATTGGTACGTCGGTGGTGGCAGCGGTGGCGGGATGTACCGCTGCCACCCCGACGGTGGTGGCACTCGACGACCCGGACACGACGCTCTGTCTCATGGTCACCGAGGACGGCACGGCCCAGTCCGTGGCGACCTTCGTGCAGAACACCGGCACCGTCCCCGCAGTCCTCAGTGACTTCCAGCTGGTCAACCCGTCGACGAAGAACGTGGGCTTCATCGGGGCGTACCTGACGACTCCCGAGGCACAACCGTTCAACGGGGCGCCCTTCAGCCCGGCCACCAGTGAGGTTCCGCTGACGTTGGAGCCGGGTGCCAAGAAGCTCTTGGCGTACGGGATCTCGCTCGTCAACGATCCGGACGCGCACACCGACGGGATCTCTTTCCGCGCCACTAGCGGCGGCACCACGACCACGGTCAAGTCACGGATGCCGGTTCAGATCGAGACGACACCGACCGGGTGTGAGGAGTTCGGGCAGAAAGCGGGCAAGGGCTGACGCTCATGCGGAGCGGTGGGTCGACCCACCGCTCCGCATGAGACTCCCCCGCGGTGGTGGTTCCGACACGACGAGCGCAGAATCCGTCATGACTGGCCCAGATCGTGCGCGGCTCAGGTTCGTCGGCGCGCTTGGAGACCCGAGGCGCCCACGACCAATCCGCCCACTATCAGCGTCCACGTCAGGATCCCGGGAAACGGGTTCGGGGCGGTGCGGCACCCGATTTTGGTGCTGAAGGCTGTGATGGCGCAGACCTTGACTGGCACGGTCAGGCCGACGATGACGCCGAGCGCTGCGAGGCCAATGCCGATGGTGAGTAGTGCCGTGCTCCGATTCATGATCGCGACCCTATTGGGCACGCGGACCTGCGATGACGGTCTTGCGCCTCGCTGCTAGGCGAGTTCGTCTGCCGGTGCGCCGCCCCGTGCCCTGAGCTGCTCCATGACTGCGTGGATCGCCCCACTGATGGTCGCGACGTCGGGGACGTGCCCCGCGTCGTCGAGGCCCTCGAGCGCAGGTTCTGTGTGGGCCCGCCACGCGGTGGTCGCGGTGACGAGCCGCCCGTAGGCACCGGTGTCGCGTGGGTCGCGCAGCCAGGCCTAACGCACATTATCGGCGGTGGACCTCGGCTCCCACGTAGGTCGCCAGGTGCTGGCCGGTCAAGGTCGACCGGTCGGCGACGAGGTCTGCCGGGCTGCCCTCGAACACGATCCGTCCACCGTCATGGCCCGCGCCGGGCCCGAGGTCGATGATCCAGTCGGCATGCGCCATGACCGCCTGGTGGTGCTCGATGACGATCACCGACTTGCCGGAGTCGACCAACCGGTCCATCAGCCCGAGCAGGTTCTCGACGTCGGCCAGGTGCAGGCCGGCGGTCGGCTCGTCCAGGACGTAGACGCCGCCCTTCTCTCCGAGGTGGGTCGCGAGCTTCAGCCGTTGCCGCTCGCCCCCGGACAGGGTCGTGAGCGGCTGGCCCAGGCTGACATAACCGAGTCCGACGTCGGCGAGGCGGTCCAGCACCGCGTGCGCCGCCGGCGTCCTCGCGTCCCCTTCGCCGAAGAAGGTCTCCGCCTCGGTGACGGACATCTCGAGCACCTCGCTGATGTTCCGCCCGCCCAGGTGGTACTCGAGCACCGAGGCCTGGAACCGCTTGCCCTCGCACTCCTCGCACGTCGTGGCGACGCCGGCCATCATCGCCAGGTCGGTGTAGATCACCCCCGCGCCGTTGCACGTCGGGCAGGCGCCCTCGGAGTTGGCGCTGAACAGCGCCGGCTTGACGCCGTTGACCTTGGCGAAGGCCTTGCGGATCGGCTCGAGCATCCCCGTGTAGGTCGCCGGGTTGCTGCGCCTCGACCCG
>DASXVR010000106.1:0-48154 GCA_036504175.1 Actinotalea sp.
GCTGTCCTGACGGGCGGTCTCGACGATGCCCGACCAGATCGCCCGCACCCGCTGCTCGGTCAGCGCGAGCTCGCCCGGCTCGGGCTGGTGCCGCAGCAGGGTCCCGTCGCCCAGGTAGACGAGCTGGAGCATGGCCGGCACGCGCCCGCGCAGGCGGGACAGCACCAGGGCGTAGAAGCGCATCTGGAACAGTGCCGCGCTCTCGAAGCCCACGCGCGGCGACCGCCCGGTCTTGTAGTCGACGACCCGGATCGCACCATCGGGTGCGACGTCGATCCGGTCGACGATGCCGCGCAGCTCGGGCCCGTCCTCGAGCTGGGTCCGGACGGTGAGCTCACGGTCCGCGGGCTGGAGCCGGTTCGGGTCCTCGAGGGTGAAGTAGGTCTCCAGCAGGGTGCCGGCGCCGTCGAACCAGGCCTGGAGACCACCCTCGGCCACCACGGAGGCGCACCCCGGCTCGGCCTGGAGCAGCGTGTCCCAGCAGGGCTCGACCAGCGCACGCGCGGCCTGCAGCGTGCGGCTTCCGGCGGGTGCGTCGAAGAGCCGCTCCAGGACGGCATGGACCAGGGTCCCGCGCACCGCGGCGGGGCTCGGCGGCTCTGGCAGGCGGTCGATGACGCGCAGCCGGAAGAGCAAGGGGCACTGGAGGTAGTCGTTGGCGCGCGACGGCGACAGCCCGGGGGACCGGCGGACGGCGTCGTCCGCCACCGCGGCTGCGGGCTCGCAGCCGGGCGCAGCCTCGACGGCTGCCACCTCGTCCAGGAGCAGGTCCTCGAGCTGACCCTCGAACTCGTCGGGGCGTGAGGGGGGCAGGTCCGGGAGGGAGGCCAGCAGCGGGTCGGTCAGCACGCCGTCAGCGTACGTCGGGGGTCGGACACCGGACCGTATGGTGTGCGCGTGGCCAGAGAACGCATGAGCGGGGGGACCCGAGGTTGGGTCGTGGGCCGCGCCGCCGGAGCACCCGTCGTCGTATCGCCGGGCTGGCTGCTCGGGGTGGTCCTGCTGACGTACCTGGCCGAGCCCAGGGTGCTCGCGTTCAGCCCGGAGCTGGGTGCGGCTGCCTACCTGGTGGCTGCCGGCGTGGCGGGGATGCTGTTCGTGTCGGTGTTCCTGCACGAGCTCGGCCACGCCCTCGTCGCCCGCCGCCACGGTGTCGTCGTGCACGAGCTGGCCGTCACCCTCCTCGGCGGGCACACCCGGATGGCCGCGGCGGCCCCCAGCCCCGGGGCGGGGGTTGCGATCGCCGTGGCCGGACCAGCCGTGAACCTGGCCCTCGCCGCTGCTGCGTGGGCGGCCGCCCAGCTCGCCGCTCCCGGCTCGCTCGCCTCCCTCCTGCTCGGCTCGGCCGCCCTGACCAACGGCTTCGTCGGTGTGTTCAACCTGCTGCCCGGTCTCCCGCTCGACGGTGGACGGGTGCTCGAGGCCGTCGTCTGGAAGCGCACGGGCCGGCGCGGCCCGGGGACGGTGGCGGCCGGCTGGGTCGGCCGCATCCTGGCTGTCGGGGTGATCCTCTGGGCGGTCGGTTCGCCCCTCGTTGCCGGGCGCCAGCCGGACATCACCACGGTGGTGTGGGCGGCCCTGCTCGGGTCGTTCCTGTGGAGCGGAGGGGCCGAGGCGATCCGCGCCGGGCGGTCCGAGCAGTCGGTCGAGCGGGTCGACCTGGCGGTGCTGACCAGGCCGGCGCGGGCCGTGCCCATCGACGGGACCGTCGCGTCGCTCGGGGACCTCGGCGGCGCCGACCGCCACCTCCCCGACGCGTTCGGGGGCCTGTCCGGCCTACCGCTCGGCCCGTCGGCGACCGAGGTGGTCCTGGTGGCCGTCGACGGCAGCCCGGTGGCCTACCTCGACCGGAGCGCGGTCCAGGCCGTGCCGCCGGCGCACCGGGCGGCGACGCCGCTGCACGCCGTGGCCGTGCCGCTGCCGCCGGGCACGTCCGTGCCCGGCTGGCTCACCGGTGCGGCGGCCGTCCAGGCCGTGGGGGCCGCCGCGCGCACCACGCCGGTGATGGCCGTCGTCGACCAGTCGGGCCGCGTGGTCGGCCTCCTGCGTGCCCAGGACGTGATCTCCGCCCTGCGGGCGGGCACCTAGACTGCACGGTCGTGACGACCCCCGGGACGACCGACCCTGACCTCAGCGCGCCGACCGGCGCCGACGTCCGCCGCGGTCCCCTCCGCCTCGGCGACCGGGTCCAGCTGACCGATCCGCGTGGGCGGTTGCACACCATCACCCTCACCGCCGGTGCCACCTTCCACACGCACAAGGGCTACTTCCGCCACGACGACCTGGTCGGGGCCGCCGAGGGGTCGATCGTGACGGGGACCGGCGGGGTCGAGTACCTGGCGCTGCGGCCGCTGCTGTCGGACTACGTGCTGTCGATGCCGCGCGGCGCAGCCGTGGTCTACCCCAAGGACGCGGGCCAGATCGTCGCGATGGCCGACATCTACCCCGGTGCGCGCGTGGTCGAGGCAGGTGTCGGGTCGGGCGCCCTGACGCTGTCGTTGCTGCGCGGCGTGGGCGACGGCGGGTCGCTGCACTCCATCGAGCGCCGTGAGGACTTCGCCGCGATCGCGAAGGCGAATGTCGAGGGGTTCTTCGGTGCACCGCACCCGGCGTGGCAGCTGAGCATCGGTGACCTCAGCGACGTCCTCCCGACCGTCGCGGAGCCGGGGACCGTCGACCGGGTGGTCCTCGACATGCTCGCGCCCTGGGAGAACCTGGAGGCGGTCGCCGATGCGCTCGCCCCCGGCGGTGTCCTGGTCGCCTACGTCGCGACCACCACCCAGCTCTCGCGGCTCGCGGAGGGCCTGCGCGAGGACGGCCGCTACACCGAGCCGGCCGCGTGGGAGTCGCTCGTGCGCGGCTGGCACCTGGAGGGTCTCGCGGTGCGGCCCGAGCACCGCATGGTCGGGCACACGGGCTTCCTGCTGACCACGCGCCGGATGGCGTCGGGCATCGCAGCACCGGTGCGCCGGAGGCGCCCGTCGAAGGGTGCCTACCCGACGGAGGAGACTGCCTGGACGCCCGAGGAGCTGGGCGAGCGCGCAGTCTCCGACAAGAAGGTGCGCCGCGTCCGTCGGGACCTCGGCGCCGGACCTTCCGTCGACGACCAGGCCTGACCTGCAGCGCCGGGGCCCGTCGCCACTGTGACGAGGCTCACCGCGCCGTTCGTGGACAGCGCTGCACCTGTCAGGTGCGGCGCATAGTGTCGTGGTGTCGGTTGCGGCATCAGGAGGCCCCATGAGCCAGACGCCAGAGCATGAGAGCGCACGCCACCTCGGGGACGCCGCGCGTCAAGCGGCCGCGCTGGCCGCCAAGAACGAGCGGCTCGCCGACGCGTTGCGGCAGGCTCGCGACCGCATCGTCGAGCTCCAGCAGCGCCTCGACGAGCTCGGCAAGCCCCCCGGCACGTTCGCGATCTTCCTCGCCGCTCGCCAGGACGGCTCGGTCGAGATCCTGTCTGCCGGCCGCAAGATGCACGTCCAGGCCTCCACCGGTGTCGACGTGCACGCGCTGCGCCCCGGCCAGGAGGTCAAGCTCAACGAGGCGCTCGCGGTCGTGGAGGCCGGTGCGTACGAGGCCGTCGGCGAGATCGTGACCGTGAAGGAGCTGCTCGGACCGGATCGAGCCCTGGTGGTGGGTCGCGCCGACGAGGAGCGCGTCGTGCGCCTCGCCGGCCCGCTCCTGGAGGGCACGGTGCGCGTGGGCGACGCGCTCACCGTCGAGACCCGCTCAGGCTTCGTCTTCGAGCGCATCCCGCGCTCCGAGGTCGAGGAGCTCGTGCTGGAGGAGGTCCCGGACATCGACTACGCCGACATCGGTGGCCTCGGGCCCCAGATCGAGGCGATCCGGGATGCGGTCGAGCTGCCCTTCCTGCACCCCGAGCTGTTCCGCGAGCACGGCCTGCGTCCCCCGAAGGGCGTGCTGCTGTACGGTCCGCCCGGCTGCGGCAAGACGCTGATCGCCAAGGCGGTTGCGCGCTCGCTCGCGGACACGCGTGGCAAGACGCCCGACGGCGTGCCGGGGAAGAGCTACTTCCTCAACGTCAAGGGCCCGGAGCTGCTCAACAAGTACGTGGGCGAGACCGAGCGTCACATCCGGCTGATCTTCGCCCGCGCACGGGAGAAGGCGTCGCAGGGCACACCCGTCGTGGTCTTCTTCGACGAGATGGAGTCGCTCTTCCGCACCCGCGGCACGGGCATCTCCAGCGACGTCGAGACGACGATCGTCCCGCAGCTGCTGAGCGAGATCGACGGTGTCGAGCGCCTGGACAACGTCATCGTGATCGGCGCGTCGAACCGCGAGGACATGATCGACCCGGCGATCCTGCGGCCCGGCCGCCTCGACGTGAAGATCAAGATCGAGCGTCCGGACGCCGAGGCGGCCCGCGAGATCTTCGCCAAGTACCTCACCGCAGGCCTGCCCCTCCACGCCGAGGACCTCGAGGAGCACGACGGCGACCCGCAGGCGACCGTCGAGGCGATGGTCCAGAGCGTCGTCGAGCGCATGTACGCCGAGAGCCCCGAGAACCAGTTCCTCGAGGTCACCTATGCCTCGGGCGACAAGGAGATCCTCTTCTTCAAGGACTTCAGCTCCGGCGCGATGATCCAGAACATCGTGGACCGGGCCAAGAAGTCGGCGATCAAGGAGCTCCTGGCCACGGGTCAGCGTGGGATCCGGGTCGAGCACCTGCTGGGCGCCTGCGTCGAGGAGTTCAAGGAGAACGAGGACCTGCCCAACACCACCAACCCCGACGACTGGGCCCGCATCTCGGGCAAGAAGGGTGAGCGCATCGTGTTCATCCGCACGATCGTCCAGGGCAAGGGCGGCAAGGAGAACGGGCGCACCATCGAGACCGTCACACCGACGGGCCAGTACCTCTGACGGCCGGCACTAGCCTGAGCCCGTGACCGTACGACGGGTGATGGGTGTCGAGACCGAGTACGGCATCGTCCAGCCGGGCAGGCCGCAGGCCAACCCGATGCTCCTGTCGAGCCACGTCGTCTCGTCCTACGCGGCGGCCGTCGCGATGCCCGGCGGCACCCGGTCGTTGCGCGCCCGGTGGGACTACTCCGACGAGGACCCCCTGGCCGACGCCCGCGGCTTCCGCATCGACCGCGCGTCGGCGCACCCGTCGGTCCTGACGGACGACCCCTCCCGTCCGGCGCCGAGCGGGCCGGGCGGGACCGCCGACGTGGGCACGACGGGCGGGGGAGCGCGGCCGGTCGCAGCGGGCCGCCTCGACACGTCGACCTTGGACCGCCCGGCGACCGAGGAGTACGACGACCCCAGCGCTGCCACCACCATCCTGACCAACGGCGCGCGGCTGTACGTCGACCACGCCCATCCCGAGTACTCCTCGCCCGAGGTGACCAACCCGCGTGACGCCGTGGTCTGGGACAAGGCGGGGGAGCAGGTCATGCTCGCCGCGGTGCGCCTGCTCGCGGTCAACCCGACCCTGCCGGACGTGGTGCTCTACAAGAACAACGTCGACGGCAAGGGCGCCTCGTACGGCACCCACGAGAACTACCTCGTCGACCGGGACGTGCCCTTCGACGCGCTCGTCGCGGCGCTGACACCCTTCCTGGTGACCCGGCAGGTCTTCACCGGCGCCGGACGCGTCGGCCTCGGTGCGACAGGGCAGGGCAGCGGGTTCCAGCTCTCCCAGCGCGCGGACTACATCGAGGCGGAGGTCGGGCTCGAGACGACCCTGCGCCGCCCCATCGTCAACACGCGCGACGAGCCGCACGCCGACAGGCTCCGGTGGCGGCGGCTGCACCTGATCATCGGTGACGCGACCATGCTGGAGGTCGCCACCTACCTGCGGCTCGGCACGACCTCGCTGGTCCTGTGGATGATCGAGGCGGCCCGGGCCCGGCCTGAGGTGCTGCGGGCCGTGAGCGCGCTGCAGCTCGCGGACCCCGTCGGTGCGGTGCGCGAGGTGAGCCGCGACCTCAGCCTGAGGCGCGCCCTGCCTCTGGCCGACGGCCGCTGGATGACCGCCCTCGAGATCCAGCACGCCTACCGCCGTGCCGTCATCGACGCGCTGGAGGACGACCCGGACCCGGACACGCTCGCCGTGCTGGACCGGTGGGGCTCCGTGCTGGACCGGCTCGCCGAGGACCCGATGAGCTGCGCCCGGGAGGTCGAGTGGGTCGCCAAGCTGCGGCTCCTGGAGGGGATGCGCTCCCGCGACCATCTGGGCTGGGAGAGCTCCCGCCTGGCAGCCATGGACATCCAGTGGTCCGACGTCCGCCCCGAACGCGGGCTGTACCACCGGCTCGCGGCCGCCGGGGCCGTCGAGCGGCTGACCACCGATGCCGAGGTCGCTGCTGCCGTCCTCGACCCGCCGACCGACACGCGCGCCTACTTCCGTGGCACCGTCGTACGGCGTTTCCCCGGTGAGGTGCGGGCTGCGAGCTGGGACTCGGTGGTCCTCGACGTCGCGTCGCAGCCCTCCCTGCGGCGCATCCCGCTGCAGGACCCGTGGCGAGGCACGCGCGCCCACGTGGGTGCCCTGCTGGACTCCTGCCCGGATGCGGCGACGCTGCTCGAGCGCCTCTCGGAGGGCTGAACCCCGACCCGGCGTGCCGTCAGGTCTGACAGCCGCGACGGGGCCACCGCTCCGGTGTCGTTCTGGGGCGTGGGTGGCTTTGACACACGGCCACGCTGTGTCGCGTCCTGTGTTCGACTCTTGACCACAAGGCGGTTGCGGCGGAAGAGTGGTCGCCATGGACGAACGTGACGCGCCGCGCCCCCCGTCGTCGCGCAAGCCGGGCTCTCAGAGCGCCTTGCGCGGGCAGAACGTCGGGCTGGTCGTCGAGGCGCTGATGAGCGACGGCCCGCAGACGCAGGCAGAGCTCGCTCGGCAGACCAGGCTCTCGCGGGCCACCGTCTCCAACATCGTGCGGACGATGGTCGACGGCGGCCTGGTGTCGACGAGCCCCACCACGAGCTCGGGCAGACGCGCGGCCCTGGTGCGTCTGGAGGGACGCGGGGCGGTGTCGGCCGGGATCGACTTCGGGCGGCGTCACATCCGGGTGGTCCTGGCCAGCCTGGCCTACGAGATGCTCGGCGAGCGGTTCCTCGCGATGCCCGTCAACCACCCGGCCGGGCCCGCGATCGAGGCGGCCGGGGGTCTGCTGGACGAGCTCCTCGAGGAGCACGGGGTGCCGCGCAGCGCGGTCCTCGGGGTCGGTGCCGGCATCCCCGGCCCGATCGACCGGCGCAGCGGGACGGTCGTCGAGTCGAGCATCGCCCCGGAGTGGGCGGGGCTCGATCTCCGTGGGGCCCTCGAGCGTCGGCTCCGGCTCCCGGTGCACATCGACAACGACGCCAACCTCGGCGCGTTGGCGCAGGTCACCTGGGGTCCGCACGCATCGGGTGCCACGGTGGTCTTCCTCAAGCTCGGCAGCGGCATCGGCTGCGGGCTGATCATCGACGGCACACCGTTCTACGGCTACGTCGGGACGGCGGGGGAGATCGGTCACACGCCGGTGTCCGACACGGGCCCGGCCTGCCGGTGCGGCAACCGGGGGTGCCTCGAGCTCGCGGCCTCCACCTCGATGATGCTCGACGTCCTCGGGCACGGGCGGCCCGAGCCGTTCACCACCGCGGACATCGTGCGCGACGCGCTGGCCGGCCACACGGCCACCTTGCGCGTGCTCGAGGACGCCGGGCTCGCGGCCGGACGGGCACTGGCTGGGGTGGTCAACCTGATCAACCCGCAGGTCGTGGTGGTGGGTGGACCGCTGGCCGAGCTCGGCGAGATCCTGCTCGAACCCATCCGCCACGGGATGCTGCGCTACGCGATGCCCCTCGCGGGGGCGGCGACGACGCTGGCCGTCTCGGCGCTGGGGGACAGGGCCGAGGCCCTGGGCGCCGCTGCTCTGGTCCTGCGTCAGCCCGGGCTTCCCGAGGTCCTCATCGGTCAGTAGGTGGCGCCCGACGTCGCCTGTGAGCACGACCGTGCCGGAGATGGCCGATTCGTGACCACGCTGTGTTCACAAGTTGTTACCAAGTCGTTGTCTTCATTAGTTGACGACAAGGCTGCGCTGGCGGTTGACTTCGCAGGTCGGGCCGTCGTCCGGCGACAAAGACGTCAGTGGGGAGGCAGGTATGCGAGCCGTCCAGTTGCGGCCGGCCCGTCGCCCCGCAGGCCGTCCCGATGCCGCGGTGCGGCGTCAGGCGGAGCTGCGGTGCGGTGAGCCCGAAGTCGGCACCGGGCGGGGGACGCATGTCGCCGACTGAGCCCCACATCCTCGAGATGCGGTCGATCACCAAGACCTTTCCGGGCGTCAAGGCGCTCGAGGACGTCACGCTGACCGTCAAGGCCGGGGAGATCCACGCGATCTGCGGCGAGAACGGTGCCGGCAAGTCGACCCTGATGAAGGTCCTGTCCGGGGTGTACCCCTACGGGACGTACTCGGGCGACATCGTCTACCAGGGCGAGCTCAGCCGCTTCAAGGACATCAACTCCAGCGAGCACGCCGGCATCGTGATCATCCACCAGGAGCTCGCGCTCATCCCCGAGCTCTCGATCACCGAGAACATCTTCCTGGGCAACGAGCCGACCAAGGCGCCGGGCGTCATCGACTGGCGCGAGGCCAAGGTCCGCGCGACCGAGCTCCTGGCGCGCGTCGGCCTGCAGGAGAACCCGGACTCGCTGATCAAGAACATCGGCGTCGGCAAGCAGCAGCTCGTCGAGATCGCGAAGGCGCTCAGCAAGTCGGTCAAGCTGCTCATCCTCGACGAGCCCACGGCCGCGCTGAACAAGGCGGACTCCCAGCACCTGCTCGACCTCATCGTGGGTCTCAAGGGCAAGGGCGTGACGTCGATCATGATCTCCCACAAGCTCAACGAGCTCGAGGCGATCGCCGACTCGATCACGATCCTGCGCGACGGTCACACGATCGAGACCCTCGACGTCCAGCGCGACGGCGCCGACGAGGACCGCATCATCCGCGGCATGGTCGGCCGTTCGCTGGAGAGCCGTTTCCCGGAGCACACGCCGAAGATCGGTGAGGTGTTCTTCGAGGTGAAGGACTGGACGGTGCGCCATCCGCTCGCCGCCGAGCGCCTGGTCTGCAAGAACTCCAACTTCACCGTGCGGCGCGGCGAGATCGTCGGTTTCGCCGGCCTCATGGGGGCGGGCCGCACGGAGCTCGCCATGAGCGTCTTCGGCCGGTCCTACGGCACGCACGTCGCCGGGCGGGTCTACAAGGACGGCGAGGAGATCCAGGTCCGCAACGTCGCCGAGGCCATCGACCACGGCCTCGCCTACGTCTCGGAGGACCGCAAGGTCCTGGGGCTGAACCTCCTCGACGACATCAAGCGCTCGATCGTGTCGGCCAAGCTCAAGCGCATCTCCCGCGGCGACGTCCTGGACAAGGCCAAGGAGCGGATCTTCTCCGAGCAGTACCGCAAGAGCCTGCGGATCAAGACGCCGACGGTCGACGAGGGCGTCTCGAAGCTCTCCGGAGGCAACCAGCAGAAGGTCGTCCTGGCGAAGTGGATGTTCACCGAGCCGGACCTGCTGATCCTGGACGAGCCGACGCGCGGCATCGACGTCGGCGCGAAGTACGAGATCTACGGCATCATCCAGCAGCTCGCGGACGCCGGTAAGGGCGTGATCGTCATCTCCTCGGAGCTGCCCGAGCTGCTCGGGATCTCCGACCGCATCTACACGATCTTCGAAGGCGAGATCACCAGCGAGGTGCTGGCCGCCGACGCAGACCCCGAATCCCTCATGCGCACCATGACCTCGACGAAGAAGACCCGGGACCGATGAAAACTCAGATCTCTGACCTCAAGAAGATGCTCGGCGGGGGTACGTCCAACGCCCGCCAGTTCGGGATGATCTTCACGCTCGTCGCGATCATCCTGTTCTTCCAGTGGCGGACGGACGGCCTGACGCTGGACCCGAACAACCTGATTGCCCTGGTCAACCTGTACTCGTACATCCTGATCCTGGCCATCGGGATGGTGATCGTCATCATCGCCGGGCACATCGACCTCTCGGTCGGCTCGATCGCGGCCTTCGCCGGGATCGTGGTGGCCAAGTCCATGGCGGACTTCAACGTCCCGTGGCCGCTCGCCATCGTGCTCGGCCTGGTGATCGGGATCATCGCCGGTGCGTGGCAGGGCTTCTGGGTCGCCTACGTGGGGGTGCCCGCGTTCATCGTGACCCTGGCCGGCATGCTCCTGTTCCGCGGGCTGAACCAGTTCATCGGCAACGCCGACACCGTCCCGGTCCCCAAGGAGTTCCGCTTCATCGGCGCCGGCTACCTGTGGGAGGTCGGGCCGGACACGGGCCGCAACAACCTCACGCTGGTGCTCGGACTGATCGTCTGCCTCGTGGTGATCTGGCGCGAGATCCGCACCCGCCGCACGCAGGCCGCTCTCGGCTCGGCCATGGCGCCGGCCTGGGTGAGCGTGACGAAGGTCGCGATCCTGGTGGCCGTCATCGCCTACGCCGCCCTGCTGTTCGCCGGCGGGCGGGTCGGGACGAGCTTCCCGGTCTCCGGCATCATCCTGGCCGTGCTGGTCGTCATCTACTCGTTCATCACGAACAGCACGATCTTCGGCCGCCACGTCTACGCGGTGGGCGGCAACGCCCTCGCCGCGCGGCTCTCGGGCGTCAAGTCCAAGCGCGTCAACTTCATGGTCATGATGAACATGGCGATCCTGGCGTCGCTGGCAGGCATGATCTTCGTGGCGCGCTCGGCGGCGTCCGGCCCGCAGGACGGCATCGGCTGGGAGCTCGACGCGATCGCAGCCGTGTTCATCGGTGGCGCAGCGGTCTCCGGCGGTGTCGGCACCGTCATCGGGTCGATGGTCGGTGGTCTGGTCATGGCCGTCCTCAACAACGGCATGCAGCTGCTCGGCGTCGGCTCCGACCGCGTGCAGATCATCAAGGGCCTGGTGCTCCTCCTGGCGGTGGCCGTCGACGTCTACAACAAGTCCCAGGGCCGGCCGTCGATCATCGGCTTCCTCACCAGGGGCTTCAACCGGCCGGAGCCGGCCCAAGCGACTGCCGGCGCCGCGGTCGGTGAGACGGCGGTCCCCGCCGGGGTGGCTTCGACCCTCGAGTCGACGGACACCTCCCGACCGGGGGCGGTCACGCCCAACTGAGCCCCGCAGGGCCGCACCTGGTCCTGCGGACCGCACCACAACCCATGCATCCGGGCGGCCCGACCGCCGTCCGGCAGGCACCCCACGTCCATGAGCCGGGCAGCACCGACGCCGTCCGGGCGCTCGCACCACCGAGAGAAAGAAGTAGTGATCCAGCATGCGCAGAATCCTCACCACGACCGTTGCGCTCGCTGCAGTCGCAGCGATGTCGCTGACGGCCTGCTCGAGCCGCAACGACGACACGAAGACGTCCGACGCCCCCAGCGCCTCCACCACGGCGGACGCAGGTGCCACGACCGGCTTCCCGGCCGACTCCCTCATCGGTGTCGCCCTGCCGTCGAAGACCTCGGAGAACTGGGTCCTCGCCGGTGGCCTCTTCGAGGACGGCCTGAAGGAGGCCGGCTTCAAGGGTGACGTGCAGTACGCAGGTGCGAGCAGCCCGGTCGCCGACCAGCAGTCGCAGGTCCAGGCCATGATCACCAAGGGCGCCAAGGTCATCATCATCGGCGCTGCCGACGGTGGTCAGCTCAGCACCCAGGTCGAGGCCGCCAAGGCCGCGGGCATCACGGTCATCGCGTACGACCGCCTGATCCTGAACACCGAGGGCGTCGACTACTACGTCGCGTACGACAACTTCAACGTCGGCGAGCTCCAGGGCCAGGCCCTGCTCGACGGCATGAAGGCCAAGAAGGCGACCGGCCCGTGGACGATCGAGCTCTTCTCGGGCTCCTCGGACGACGCCAACTCGAAGGTCTTCTTCGACGGCGCCATGAGCGTCCTGCAGCCGGCCATCGACAAGGGCGACGTCATCGTCGGCTCCGGTCAGACCGACATCAAGCAGACGGCGACCGCCGGCTGGAAGGCCGAGAACGCCCAGAGCCGCATGGACGCGCTGATCAACAGCACCTACAACGGTGACAAGGTCCTCGACGGCGTCCTGTCGCCGAACGACACCCTCGCCCGCGCGATCATCACGTCCGTCCAGGGCGCCGGCAAGCCGCTCCCGATCGTGACCGGCCAGGACTCCGAGGTCGAGTCCGTCAAGTCGATCATGAAGGGCGAGCAGTACTCGACCATCAACAAGGACACCCGTGTCCTGGTCGCCGCTGCCATCCAGATGGCCAAGGACCTCTCCGAGGGCAAGACCCCGCAGGTCAACGACACCAAGTCCTACGACAACGGTGTCAAGGTCGTCCCGGCCTACCTGCTCCCGCCGCAGATCGTCACCAAGGACAACGCGGCCGAGTCCTACAAGAACGACCCGAAGCTCTTCCCGCTCACCCAGGGCTGAGCCTCACCGGCCTGACGGCCGGATCGACCAGCAGAGCCCGGTCCCCACGGACCGGGCTCTGCTGCGTCCGGTGCGGGGGTCTGCCCGCCGGCGTCGGCACCCAGGTCACGGCGGCGGGTGGCGTGCGCACTCCGCTCTGCGCGGACACGGGATGATCAGCATGATCTGCGTCGGCGGTGCCGCCTAGGATCGACAGCAGCGGCGACCCGCCGCCATGTCGGGCACCACGGCGTCCCCAGGAGGTCACCATGGCCGGTCAGGACCAGAGCCAGCACCGTCGCGACGAGGACGAGCCCGCCGACGTCCCCGAGCCCACGACGGCGCCCACGGCGCAGGGTCGCGACAGCGAGGTGGACGCGCTCCTCGACGAGATCGACGACGTGCTGGAGTCCAACGCGGAGTCCTTCGTGCGCGGGTTCGTGCAGAAGGGTGGCCAGTGAGCGTCGATGAGTGACTCGCACGGCCGCCTGCCGCGGTCCTTCACGACGCCCGGGACCTCGTCCTTCCTCGACTTCCTGGCCTCCCACGACCCGTCCCTCCTGCCGCCCGGCCGGCGCCTGCCCGCGGGAGAGGCTCCGGCGACGCCGCACGCGACCACGATCGTCGCGCTCACGTTCGACGGCGGCGTGGTGATGGCGGGGGACAGGCGCGCGACGGCCGGGTCGATGATCGCGAGCCGACACATCGAGAAGGTGTTCCCGGCGGACGAGTACTCCGCGGTGGGCATCGCGGGCACGGCCGGCCTGGCGCTGGAGCTGGTCCGGCTGTTCCAGCTCGAGCTCGAGCACTACGAGAAGATCGAGGGGACGCTCCTCTCGCTGGACGGCAAGGCCAACCGGCTCGCGACGATGATCCGCGGGAGCCTGGGCCTGGCGATGCAGGGCCTCGCCGTCGTGCCGCTGTTCGGTGGGTACGACCTGGACCGCAAGCTCGGACGGATCTTCTCCTACGACGTCACGGGCGGCCGCTACGAGGAGACGGAGTTCCACTCCATCGGTTCCGGGTCGGTCTTCGCCCGGGGTTCGCTCAAGAAGCTCTGGTGGCCCGGCATGAGCGCGTCCGACGCCATCCGCACCGCCGTGCACGCGCTGGTGGACGCCGCCGACGACGACTCGGCGACAGGAGGGCCGGACGCCGCTCGCCGGATCTGGCCCGTCGTCGCGACGGTGACCGCCTCGGGCTACCTGCGCGTGGACGACGCCACCCTCGCTGCCGCGGCAGCGCAGGTCGAGAGCGTGAGGCGAGCCACCGAGGCACCGGGGGGTGAGGTCCGATGAGCATGCCCTTCTACGTCTCGCCCGAGCAGCTGATGAAGGACCGGGCGGACTACGCCCGCAAGGGCATCGCGCGCGGCCGGTCGGTGGTGGTGCTCGCCTACGACGACGGCATCGCGTTCGCCACGGAGAACCCGTCGCGCGCCCTGCACAAGATCTCCGAGATCTACGACCGCATCGCGTTCGCCGCCGTCGGCAAGTACAACGAGTTCGAGAACCTGCGGGTCGCGGGTGTGCGGTACGCGGACCTGCGCGGCTACTCCTACGACCGCGCTGACGTCAACGCCCGGGGGCTGGCCAACGCGTACGCCCAGACGCTGGGCACGGTGTTCACCACCGAGTCGAAGCCCCTCGAGGTCGAGCTCGTCGTGGCCGAGGTGGGGAGCACGCCCCAGCAGGACCAGATCTACCGCCTCTCCTACGACGGCTCCGTCGCCGACGAACGGGGACACGTCGTGATGGGTGGGCAGGCCGAGCACCTCTCCGGCCGGCTGAAGGAGTCCTGGCGCCCGGGCATGGACCTTGCCGCGGTGGTCCAGCTCGCTGTCGACGTGCTCGGCAGCCAGCCGGACGGCGAGCACCGTGAGCTCGAGCCGTCGCAGCTCGAGGTCGCCGTGCTCGACCGCACCCGTCCACGTCGGGCCTTCCGACGGCTGCCGGCACCGTTGCTCGCCGAGCTGTTGAGCAGGTCGACGGACCTCGGGCCGGTCCCACCGGCCGCCACCACGGGCGCGGGCCCAGGCGCCGCGGGGCCCGCGGACGGGCCGGACCAGTCCGGGACCGCTCCGGTGACCGGGGAGGGCTGAGCACGTGGACCGGCGGATCTTCGGCCTGGAGACCGAGTACGGCGTGACGTGCGCCGTCGACTCCGGCCGTGGGCTGTCGGCCGACGAGGTCGCGCGGTACCTCTTCCGCAAGGTCGTCGCCTGGGGACGTTCCTCGAACGTCTTCCTGCGCAACGGTTCGCGCCTGTACCTCGACGTCGGCTCGCACCCGGAGTACGCCACGGCCGAGTGCGACGACGTCCGCCAGCTCGTGGCCCACGACCGCGGAGGCGAACGGATCCTCGAAGGGCTCGTGGTCGACGCCCAGCAGCGGCTCGAGCACGAGGGCGTCCCCGGGCGCATCCACCTGTTCAAGAACAACACCGACTCCGCCGGCAACTCCTACGGCTGCCACGAGAACTACCTGGTCCGCCGGCAGGGTGACTTCGGCCGCCTGGCGGACGTCCTGGTCCCCTTCCTCATCACGCGTCAGGTGCTCACGGGAGCCGGAAAGGTCCTGCCGAGCTCGCGCGGGGCGACGTACTGCCTCTCGCAGCGCGCCGACCACATCTGGGAGTCGGTCTCCAGCGCCACGACCCGGTCCCGTCCCATCATCAACACCCGCGACGAGCCCCACGCCGACGCCGAGTCCTACCGGCGGCTGCACATCATCGTCGGCGACTCCTCCATGTCGGAGACCACGGCCCTCCTCAAGGTCGGCGCGACCGACCTCGTCCTGCGCCTGATCGAGGCCGGCATCCCGATGCGGGAGATCGCGCTGGAGAACCCGATGCGCGCGATCCGCGAGATCAGCCACGACGTGACCGGGTCGAAGGCCGTCGCTCTGGCGAGCGGCCGCACCGCCTCGGCCGTCGAGATCCAGGAGGAGTACCTCAGCCGCGTGAAGGACTTCGTCGCGGCAGGCGTCGAGCTGACCCCCGTGATCAAGCAGACGCTCGACCTGTGGGAGCGCGGGCTGCGGGCGGTGCGCGGCGGTGACCTGTCGCTGGTGGAGCGTGAGCTCGACTGGGTGATCAAGCTGAAGATGATCGAGCGGTACCAGGCCAAGCACGGCCTCGCCCTCGAGGACCCCCGGATCGCCCGGCTCGACCTCGCCTACCACGACATCTCGCGCAGCCAGGGCCTGTACAACCTCCTCGCCGCGCGGGGACTGGTGGACCGCGTCGTGACGGACCTGGACGTCTTCGAGGCCACCGCCGTGCCGCCGCAGACGACCCGCGCGAAGCTTCGCGGCGACTTCGTCCGCAAGGCGCAGGAGGCACGGCGTGACTACACGGTCGACTGGGTGCACCTGAAGCTGAACGACCAGGCCCAGCGGACGGTCCTGTGCAAGGACCCGTTCCAGAGCGTCGACGAACGCGTGGACCGCCTGCTCGAGACCCTCTGACGTAGCGGCGCCGGTCGCTCCACGACCCGCCGCGGACCGCGACGGGGGTCTGCGGGAGGTCGGTGGACGTCGGCGCGGGCAGGGTCGCAGACCGTACAGTGGGCCGTCCGTCCGGGAAGGGAGCTCCGTGCGCCGCAAGGCCGTCACCGCGATCGTCGTACTGGTCCTGCTGACCCTCTCCGCAGGCTGCACCAAGGAGAAGGTCCCGGCGCCGCACGTCGTGGTCACCGGGGAGCCGGGTGCCGCGCCGACGCTGGCCTTCCCGGTGCCGCTGACGGTCAAGGAGCGGACCGCCGAGGTGGTCTGGAAGGGCGACGGACCCACCGTGGTCGACGGCGAGCCCGTCCTGGTCAACTACTACGCCGAGGCCGGCGTCGACGGGTCCTTGGTCGGCGAGACGTACACGAGCGAGCCGAAGGCCTACCTCCTGACCGCCGAGGAGCTCGGCGCGGACATCTTCGATGCCCTGCACGGGCGGACTGTGGGTTCGCGCATCCTGCAGCTCGTCCCGCCCGAGGAGGGGCAGTCCTCGTCCACCGTGGCGGTCTTCGACCTGCTGCCGACCCGCGCCTCCGGTGAGGCCGTGCCACCACGCGAGGGTCTGCCCACCGTCGAGCTGGGCGAGAGCGGGGCGCCGTCGGTGGCGATCCCCGCAGCGGCGCCGCCGACGACGCTGGTGGTCCAGCCGCTCATCCGTGGGACGGGACCGCAGGTGGAGCCCGGGCAGGTGATCACCGTCCAGTACACCGGTCTGCGCTGGTCGGACGGGTCGGTCTTCGACTCGACGTGGGGGGACGGGAAGCTGCCCGCATCCTTCCCGATCGGCGTCGGCTCGGTGATGGACGGCTGGGACACCGGGCTGGTCCAGCAGACGGTCGGCAGCCAGGTGCTCCTGGTCGTGCCGCCGTCGCTCGGCTACGGCGGCACGGACAACGAGCTGGCCGCCGAGACCCTCGTCTTCGTGGTCGACATCCTGGCTGCCACCGGCGGCCCCGGTTCGGAGTGAGGTGACATGGCCCCCGCCGTCAGGGTGATCCCGTGCCTGGACGTCGACGCCGGCCGGGTGGTCAAGGGCGTCAACTTCGCCGATCTGCGTGACGCCGGCGACCCCGTCGAGCTGGCCCGCCGCTACGACCGCGAGGGCGCCGACGAGATCACCTTCCTGGACGTCTCGGCCTCGTCGTCGGACCGCAGCACCACCTACGACGTGGTGCGCCGGACGGCCGAGGAGATCTTCGTGCCGCTGACCGTCGGGGGAGGCGTCCGCTCCACGCAGGACGTGGACACGCTGCTGCGCGCCGGGGCGGACAAGGTCGGCGTCAACACGGCGGCCCTCGCCCGGCCCGAGCTCATCTCGGAGATCGCGACGCGTTTCGGCAGCCAGGTCCTGGTGATCTCGGTGGACGCGCGACGCGTGACCGACGGTCCGCCGACGGACTCGGGGTACGAGGTCACCACCCACGGCGGCCGGCGCGGCACCGGGATCGACGCGGTCGAGTGGGCCCACCGGGCGGTCGAGCTGGGTGCCGGAGAGGTCCTGCTCAACTCGATGGACGCGGACGGGACCACCGGAGGCTTCGACCTGGAGATGCTCGCGGCCGTCCGGAGGGTGGTCGCGGCACCGCTCATCGCCAGCGGCGGTGCGGGCACCGTCGAGCACTTCGCGCAGGCCGCCCTCGCCGGGGCCGACGCGCTCCTGGCCGCGAGCGTCTTCCACTTCGGGGTGCTGACCATCGGCCAGGTCAAGGACCACCTGCGCTCGGTGGGCGTCGAGGTCCGCTGAGCCGGCTGACGCCGGGCGGGGGTCGCGGGGCCCGTGAGATGCTGAGCGCTTCCCCCTGACGACGGAAGGACGGCTGTGCCTGCGCCCTCGGACCCGTCCGCTGCCGTCGCACCACCGGTGCCCGACGGCGCATCTCGGCGCGCCCCTGGCACTGCTGCGCTGACCGGCGGGGTCGCCCGGCGGTCGCTCGGGCTGATCTGGCGGGGGATGCGCTCGCAGCCTCGCACCTACGTCCTCGCCGTGGTCACCTCGGCGGTCTTCGGCGGCATGACGGTCGGCGTGAGCCAGGTCCTCGGCGCGGTGACCGACCGCGTCGTGGTCCCCGCGCTGGCGGGATCCGCCCACGCGCGGTCGCAGCTGTGGCTCGCCGGCGTCGCGCTCCTGGCCGTGGCGATCACGCTCGCCGTGGGGGTCGCCGGTCGCCGGATCTACGCGGGCATCGGCTACGCGGACATCCAGGCCGACCACCGACGCGCCGTCACGCGCCAGTACCTGCGGCTCCCGCTCTCCTGGCACCGCGCCCACCCGACGGGCCAGCTCCTCGCCAACGCGAGCTCCGACGTCGAGGCCGCGACGGGCGTGTTCAACCCGCTGCCCTTCGCGCTGGGCGTGGTCGTGATGATCGGCGTCGCTGCCGTGGCGCTGTTCCGGGTGGACGCCTGGCTGGCCGTCACCGCGCTGTCGATGCTGCCCCTGGCCGTCGTCGCCAACCTCGTCTTCCAGCACTACATGTCACCGGCGATCACCCGGGCCCAGCAGCTGCGGTCCGAGGTGTCCGACGTCGCGCACGAGAGCTTCGAGGCGGCCCTCCTGGTCAAGTCGCTGGGCACCGAGGACCGCGAGGAGAGGCGATTCGCCGAGCGGGCCGACGCCCTGCGCGCCGCGAACGTGCGCGTCGGCCAGGTCCGCGCCGTGTTCGACCCGGTGATCGACCTGCTGCCGAGCCTCGGCACGCTGGCCGTGCTGCTCGTCGGCAGCCAGAGGGCCGCCGCCGGGGCGGTCCAGACCGGTGACATCGTCTCGGCCGCCTACCTGCTCACGCTCATGGCCGTCCCGGTGCGTGCCTTCGGCTGGGTGTTCGGCGAGCTGCCCCGCGGTCTGGTCGGCTACGACCGCATCGCGCGGGTCATCGATGCGCGGGGGGAGATGTCGCGGGGCGAGGTCCGGGTGCCTGCGGCCGCGCCGGGGGCTCGGGTGACGCTGCGTGACGTCGGCGTGGAGGTCCCCGGACCGTCCGGCGAGCAGAGCATCCTGCGGGACGTCGACCTCGACCTGGAGCCCGGTCGCACCGTTGCTCTCGTCGGCGTGACCGGCGCCGGCAAGACCACCCTCGTCTCGCTGCTCAGCCGGCTGCGTGACCCGAGCGCGGGCACGGTCGCCCTCGACGGCGTCGACCTGCGCGACCTGCACCCGGACGACCTCACCTCGCAGGTGGCCCTGGTGGCCCAGAACGGCTTCGTCTTCGAGGACACCGTCCGCGCCAACGTGACGCTCGCCGATCCCGACGAGCCCGGGGCGCCCGACGACGACGCCGTGTGGCACGCCCTGCGGCTGGCCCAGGTGGACGCGGTCGTCCGGGCCCTGCCCGACGGGCTCGACGCGGTGCTCGGCGAACGCGGCGCCAACCTGTCGGGCGGGCAGCGCCAGCGCCTGGTGATCGCCCGGGCGCTCGTGCGCGGTCCGCGCGTGCTCGTCCTGGACGACGCCACCTCCGCGGTGGACCCCCGCATCGAGCAGCGGATCATCGCGGGGCTGCGCGCCACCCACGGCGGCCAGAGCGGTCCGACGGTGCTGATGGTCGCCTACCGGATGTCCTCGGTGATGCTCGCCGACGAGGTCGTGCACCTCGAGGGCGGGACGGTCGTGGACCGCGGCACCCATGCCGAGCTCCTCGCGCGCGACGCGGGCTACCGCGAGCTCGCCACCGCCTACCAGCAGGAGGCGTCCCGTCGGGCAGCCCTCGACGACGAGGACGACGCCGAGGACGCAGACGACGCAGGCGACGAGGGCGAGCTGGACGACCTGGACCTCCCCGTCGGGGAGCGGCGATGAGCGCGGCAGGCGCCACGGCGGGCGTCCGACTCGGCCGCTCGAGCACGCTCGGTCCGCTCGCGACCCTGCGGCGTGGCGTGCAGGTCTCACCCGAGCTGCTGCGCGGTCTGCGCCTGACGGTGCTCCTGGCCGTCGTCGCCGCGACGGGACGCGTCGTCGTGCCCATCTCGGTCCAGCAGACCGTGGACACCGGGATCCTGACGCCGCAGGGTCCGCAGGTCTCCCGGGTGCTCGCCCTCTCGCTGCTGGCCGTCGGCGCCCTGCTGCTCGCGGGGACCTGCGCGGCCCTGGTCAACGTCAGGCTCTTCCGCAGCAGCGAGGCCGGGCTGGCGCGCCTGCGGGTGACGGCTTTCCGTCACGTCCACGACCTGTCCGCCCTTACGCAGGGCACCGAGCGACGCGGCAGCCTCGTCTCGAGGGTCACCAGCGACGTGGACACCATCTCGATGTTCGTCCAGTGGGGCGGCATCATGCTGCTGGTCTCGGTGCTGCAGATCGCCGTGGCGACCGCGCTGATGCTCGTGTACTCGTGGCAGCTGACGATCGTGGTCTGGGCCTGCTTCGTGCCGCTGGTGCTCGTGCTGCGCCCCGCCCAGCGCCGGGTGAGCGCGGCCTATGCGACGGTGCGCGAGCGGGTCGGTGCCATGCTCGGGGCGATCTCGGAGGCCGTCGTCGGCGCCGAGACCATCCGGGCCTACGGCGCCGGTCCCAGGACGCAGCGCAAGATCGACCGGGCGGTCCAGGGGACCCGGGACGCGATGGTGAGTGCGCAGGTCAGGGTCGCCCTGGTCTTCTCCAGCGGTGTCCTGGTGGCCAACGCGGTGCTGAGCGCCGTGGTCGTGGTCGGCACCCTGCTGGGCATCGGGGGAGGGATGAGCGTGGGCCGGCTCCTGGCCTTCCTCTTCCTCGTCCAGCTCTTCACCGGTCCCGTCCAGATGGCGACGGAGATCCTCAACGAGCTCCAGAACGCGCTCGCCGGCTGGCGGCGCGTGATCGGGGTGATCGACACCCCCGTGGACGTCGTGGACCCGCCCGAGGGCATCGTCAGCCCGCGGGGACCGGCCCACGTCGAGCTGCGCGGCGTCGGCTTCGCCTACCCGGACGGACCGCCCGTCCTGCAGGACGTCGACCTCGTCGTGCCGGCGGGGGCGAGGGTGGCGGTGGTCGGTGCCACCGGATCCGGCAAGACGACGCTGGCGCGCCTGGTGACGCGACTCGTGGACCCCACGGCCGGTCAGGTGCTCCTCGACGGCGCGGACCTGCGCGGGCTCACGGTCGCCGGTCTGCGTCGGCGGGTGGTGCTCGTGCCGCAGGAGGGGTTCCTCTTCGAGGGCACCCTCGCCGCGAACGTCGCCTATGGAGCCCGCGGCCGCGACACCGCGTGGGCGTCGGACGGGACCGACCGGGACGAGGTGGTCGCCGCTGCGTTCGCCGAGCTCGGCCTGGGGGACTGGCTCGCGGACCTCCCGCACGGGCTGGCGAGCGAGGTCGGCCAGCGGGGCGAGCGGCTCTCGGCCGGTGAGCGCCAGCTGGTGGCCCTGGCCCGGGCGCACCTCGCGGGCGCGGACCTGCTCGTGCTCGACGAGGCCACCAGCGCCGTGGACCCTGCCACCGAGGTGCGCATCGCCCGTGCCCTCGACCAGCTGACCGCGGGTCGCACGACCCTGACGATCGCCCACCGCCTCTCCACGGCAGAGGCAGCGGACCTGGTCGTGGTGGTCGACGAGGGGCGCGTGGTGCAGGTCGGCACGCACCGCGCTCTGCTCGAGCAGGACGGCCCGTACGCAGCGCTCCACGCCGCTTGGCTGTCGCAGACCCGGTGAGCGGACGACGCGGTCCGGGTGCCGCGCCCGCGTGGCAGGATCGGCCCGTGCCCGAGTCCCTCACCCCACCCGCCCGTCCGGCCGGGCTGGACCCCGCGATCGCCTCGCGGCTGCGGCGCGATGCCGCAGGTCTGGTCTGCGCCGTCGTCCAGCAGCACGACTCGGGGGACGTCCTCATGGTGGGCTGGATGGACGACGAGGCCCTGCACCGGACGCTCACCAGCGGTCGGGTCACGTTCTGGAGCCGGTCGCGCCAGGAGTACTGGCGCAAGGGGGACACCTCGGGGAACGTCCAGCACGTGCGCTCGGTGAGCCTCGACTGCGACGGCGACGCCCTGCTCGTGCGCGTGGACCAGGTGGGCGCCGCGTGCCACACGGGTGCACGCACCTGCTTCGAGGCAGGTGGCGACCTCGGGGCCGTCGTCCCGGACGGGGGTGTCGCATGAGCGCGGAGACCGCTGCGGTCGAGGTCCCCTGGGGTGCGACCTGGCCGCCCCTGGACACCTTCCGCGACCTTGCGCGCACCCGCCGCGTCATCCCCGTCGTGCGTCGCCTGCTTGCGGACGAGGTCACGCCTGTCGGGCTCTACCGGACCCTCGGCCAGGGCAGGCCGGGGACCTTCATCCTCGAGTCGGCCGAGGTCGACGGGACCTGGGCGCGCTACTCCTTCGTCGGCGTGCGCTCGCGGGCCACACTCACGGTCGCCGACGGCCGGGCCACCTGGCTCGGTGACGTCCCTGTCGGCGTGCCGCAGGAGGGGGACGTGCTCGAGGTCCTCGGGGCGACCCTGGACGCCCTGCGCACGCCTGCCGTGCCCGGTCTGCCACCCCTGACCGGAGGGCTCGTCGGCGCCCTCGGCTGGGACATCGTGCGCCACTGGGAGCCGACCCTGCCCGCGAAGGCTCCCGACGAGCTCGGCGTGCCCGAGCTCACCCTCTGCCTGGCCTCCGACCTCGCCGTGGTGGACCACATCGACGGCTCGGTGTGGCTCATCGCGAACGCGATCAACTTCGACGACACCGACGAGCGGGTGGACGAGGCGCACGCCGACGCGGTGGCGCGCCTGGACGCCATGCACGCCCGCCTGCACGAGCCCGTCGCCGCCGCGCCCGGGGTCCTCGTCGACGTCGCCGAGCCGGAGCTGGAGTTCCGGAGCACCCAGGAGGAGTTCGAGGCCACCGTCCTGGTGGGCAAGGAGGCCATCCGCGACGGCGAGGTGTTCCAGGTCGTGCTCTCGCAGCGGCTGGACCTGGACTGCCCGGCTGACCCGCTCGACGTGTACCGGGTCCTGCGGACGATCAACCCGAGTCCGTACATGTACTACCTCGCCCTCGAGGACGCGGCGGGTCACGCGTACGCGGTGGTGGGCTCGAGCCCCGAGACGCTCGTCAAGGTCACCGACGGTCAGGTCGTGACGTTCCCCATCGCCGGCTCGCGCCCCCGTGGCGCGACCCCCGCGCAGGACGCCGAGCTGGGCGAGGAGCTCCTGGCCGACCCGAAGGAGCGCGCGGAGCACATCATGCTGGTCGACCTCTCGCGCAACGACCTGGTCAAGGTGTGCGAGCCGACGTCGGTCGAGGTGGTCGAGCTCATGTCGGTGAAGCGGTACAGCCACATCATGCACATCTGCTCCACCGTGGTTGGTCGGCTCCGGGAGGGTGCGACGGCCCTGGAGACGCTCAAGGCAGCCTTCCCCGCCGGCACCCTGTCGGGTGCCCCCAAGCCCCGGGCGATCGCCCTGATCGACGAGCTCGAGCCGGCGAGGCGCGGCATCTACGGAGGCACCGTCGGCTACTTCGACTTCGCGGGGAACATGGACATGGCCATCGCCATCCGCACCGCGCTCATCCGCGACGGGCGCGCGAGCGTCCAGGCGGGCGGCGGCATCGTGGCCGACTCCGTCCCGTCGCTGGAGTACGCCGAGTCGCGCAACAAGGCCGCTGCCGCGGTCCGGGCGGTCCAGGTCGCCTCCCGGCTGCGGACAGCGCCGTCCCCGTGAGGGCTCCTGCGCTGGGCCGGGCCCGCGTCGTGCTCGTCGGGATCGTGCTCGGGGCGGCGGCGCTGCTGGCGAGCACGGCGACCTGGGTCCGTGCCGAGACCTCGAGCGCGGTCGACGCGACCGTTCCCCTCACCGCCACGGGCGTGCAGGCGGCCCCTGGCGTGGGGGCGGGAGGCCTCGTGGTGGTCGCAGCAGCGCTGGCCCTCGCGATCGGCGGCCTGTGGGGTCGGCGCCTGGCCGCTGCCGGCATCGTCCTCGGCGGCGCGATCGTGGTCGTCTCGTGCGTGACGGCGGTGAGCGCCCCCGAGGCGTCCGTGCTGCGGGCCGCGCAGGACGCCGTCGGCGTCGCCGTGCTGACCGCGCCCGCGAGGGTGAGCGCCGTGCCCTGGGTGGCGCTGGTGCTCGGTGCGGCGTGCGTCGTCCTCGGGCTCGCTGCCCTGGTCCTCGGCCGGCAGTGGGGAGGCGCGGGCTCGCGGCACGAGCGCGTCGCGACCCCGGCGCCCGCGACCCCGGACGGCCCCGGCCCCGCGGAGGGGACCCGGCAGGACGACGAGCACGCCGCGTGGGACGCCCTGACCCGTGGCGAGGATCCGACCTGAGGTCGAGCGCGTCGCGCGCACGTCGGGCACCCTGGTGCCGGGCGTTCGCTAGTGTCTGCACTACTTCACGGAAAGGCACCACACCCATGGCCGACAGGTCCCAGGACAGCAACGCCGAGCGCGCCTACCTCCCGGTCGCCGCGCCGCCCGCGAACCACGGCAACACCGTTGCCTCGTGGGTGACCGTGTGCGGCGTGCTGCTCGGAGCGATCGTGTCGGCGGTGGCAGTGGTGGCCGCCCGCCCGTGGCTCTTCTTCACCGGTCTTGGCGTCGTCGTGGTGGCGCTGATCGTCGGCCGCGTGCTGAAGATGCTGGGTTTCGGTCAGCCTGGCCGCGTCGCCCGCGACACGCACTGACGCCTGACTGACCGCCCGTCCGACACCACTCACCGAGGAGAACGCATGAGCACGCCGCCCGGACCGCAGGACCCGTACGGGGAGCAGCCAGGTTCCGAACCCACCCCGCCGGTCTACGGGTCGCAGCCGCCCGCGTACGGGTCGCAGCCGCCGGTCTACGGGTCCCAGCCGCCCAGCTACGGGTCCCAGCCGCCCAGCTACGGCGGCTCGCCGACGGACGGCTACGGCGCCACGCCGCCGCCGCCCAACTACCTGGTCTGGGCCATCGTCTCGACGGTGCTGTGCTGCCTCCCGCTGGGCATCGCGTCGATCGTCTTCTCCACGCAGGTGAACTCCAAGTGGGCCGTCGGCGACACCGCCGGTGCTCTGGACGCGTCGCGCAAGGCGCGCCAGTTCGCCATCTGGGGTGCGATCGCGGGCGCCGTCGTCGCAGTCCTGTACCTGATCTTCTTCGTTCTCCTGGCGCGCACCAGCACCTCGAGCTGAGCCGGGCGGTGGTCGCGGTGGAGGAGCTCGCAGAACGCGTGCCGCACGTCAGTGCGCAGCGTTCTGCGACAGCCCTCCGCCTCGACGCCGTCCGTCGCCGTGCGCTGATGGCGCCCGCAGCCGTTGCTGCGGGCGCCATCGCCGTCGCGGGGCTGGTCGGGACCGTCTCCCCGTACCGGCCCGGGATCTACCCCACGTGCCCCTTCCGCGCGTTGACGGGCCTCTACTGCCCGGGCTGCGGCTCGCTGCGCGCCCTGCACGACCTGGTGCACCTCGACCTCGCCGGCGCGCTCGGGATGAACCCGCTCGCCCCTGCCGCGGTGGCCTTCCTCCTCTGGTCCTGGCTCGCGTGGACGTGGCGTTCGGCGACCGGACGCCAGCGCACCTGGCTCGCGCCGCCGATCGTCCTGTGGCTCCTGCTGGCCGTCGTGGTGACCTTCGCCGTGGCCCGCAACATCCCCGCCCTCGCGCCGTGGCTGGCGCCCGGCGTCTCCTGATCGTGCTCGGGCGGCGCCGGCGGTCCCAGCCACTGGGCGTGGCGAGGCCCGATCCGCAGCGGCCCTACGATGGCAGGCGAGGGCCTGCGGGGGTGGGTCCGTCGGGAGGTGACGCGACGTGACGGTCCTGGAAGACATCGTGGCCGGGGTACGGCAGGACCTCGCAGAGCGCGAGGCGGCCGTTCCGCTGGCACTGGTCAAGGAGCGGGCCCTACGCCTGCCTGAGGCCCTGCAGTGCGTGAACCGCCTGCACGACGAGGCTGCTGTCGGGGTGATCGCCGAGGTCAAGCGGTCCAGCCCGAGCAAGGGCTCCCTCGCCTCGATCGAGGACCCGGCGGCGCTGGCCGCCGAGTACGAGGCCGGTGGGGCCGTGGCCATCTCGGTCCTGACCGAGCAGCGCCGCTTCAACGGCAGCCTGGCGGACCTGGACGCGGTCCGCGGCGCGGTGGACACACCCGTGCTGCGCAAGGACTTCATCGTCACGCCTTACCAGGTCTGGGAGGCGCGGGCGCACGGCGCCGACCTCGTGCTGCTCATCGTCGCGGCGCTCGAGCAGACGGTCCTCACCTCGCTCGTCGAGCGCGTGCACTCCCTGGGCATGACCGCCCTGGTCGAGGTCCACGACGCCGACGAGGTCCACCGTGCGATCGACGCGGGGGCCCTGTGCATCGGGGTCAACGCGCGCAACCTGAAGAACCTCGAGGTCGACCGGACCACGTTCGCACGCCTCGCACCGCTGATCCCGTCGGGCATCGTGCGCATCGCCGAGTCGGGTGTCCGCGGACCGCACGACGTCATGGACTACGCCCGCTCGGGCGCCGACGCGGTCCTGGTGGGCGAGTCGCTGGTGACGGGCAAGGACCCGCGCGCGGCCGTCGCCGACCTCGTCGCAGCCGGTGCGCACCCGTCCCTGCGGGCGGTCCGCCAGTGACCGAGGCACGACACCGCGAGGACGAGCAGGTCGACGGCGGGACGCCCGGTCCGACGACCACCGCTGCGGGCTCGGGTCCCTACTTCGGGGAGTTCGGAGGCCGGTTCGTCCCCGAGGCACTGATCGAGGCCCTCGACGAGCTGGACGCCGAGTGGAGCAAGGCGAAGGCCGACCCGGCGTTCGGTGCCGAGCTGGCGCGGCTGCACCGCACCTACACGGGGCGGCCCAGCATCATCACCGAGGTCCCGCGGTTCGCCGCCCACTGCGGCGGGGTCCGCGTGATCCTCAAGCGCGAGGACCTCAACCACACCGGCTCGCACAAGATCAACAACGTGCTCGGCCAGGCGCTGCTCACCAAGCGCCTCGGCAAGAAGCGCGTCATCGCCGAGACCGGAGCCGGGCAGCACGGCGTGGCGACCGCCACCGCTGCCGCCCTGTTCGACCTCGACTGCGTGATCTACATGGGCGAGGAGGACACCCGCCGCCAGGCGCTCAACGTGGCACGCATGCGACTGCTCGGCGCCGAGGTCGTCCCTGTGACGACCGGCTCGCGCACCCTCAAGGACGCGATCAACGAGGCGCTGCGCGACTGGGTGACCAACGTCGACACCACCAACTACGTCTTCGGCACCGTCGCCGGACCTCACCCCTTCCCGGCCATGGTCCGCGACCTCCAGCGGATCATCGGCGTCGAGGCGCGCGAGCAGGTCCTCGAGCTGACCGGCCGGCTCCCGGACGTGATCGCGGCCTGCGTCGGTGGTGGGTCGAACGCGATAGGCATCTTCCACGCGTTCCTCGACGACCCGGACGTCCGCCTCGTCGGTCTTGAGGCGGGCGGTGAGGGCGTCGACACGGGTCGCCACGCGGCGACGATCACCGGGGGCGCACCGGGCGTCCTGCACGGCGCGCGCTCGTTCCTGCTCCAGGACGAGGACGGCCAGACCATCGAGAGCCACTCGATCTCGGCCGGGCTGGACTACCCGGGCGTCGGCCCGGAGCATTCCTGGCTCTCGACGATCGGCCGCGCCGAGTACCGGCCGATCACCGACGCCCAGGCGATGGAGGCGTTTCGTCTCCTGTGCCGCACGGAGGGCATCATCCCGGCCATCGAGTCGGCCCACGCCCTGGCGGGGGCGATGCAGCTCGGCAACGAGGCGGTCGCCGCCGGCCGGCCCGACACGATGATCCTGGTGAATCTCAGCGGCCGGGGTGACAAGGACGTCGAGACCGCCGCCGCCTGGTTCAAGCTGCTCGACGAGGGGACGTCGTGACCGCACAGGTGTCCAGCCGCGTCGCCGACCGGCTCGGCGAGATCCGCGCGGAGGGCCGCGCCGGCCTGGTCGGGTACCTGCCGGTGGGCTTCCCTGACGTGGACAGGTCCATCGAGGCGGCCCGCACGCTGGTGGATGCCGGTGTCGACGTGATCGAGCTCGGCGTCCCGTACTCCGACCCCGTGATGGACGGCCCCCTGATCCAGCGGGCCGTCGAACGCGCGCTGGCCGGTGGGGTCCGGGTGCGCGACACGCTGCGCGCTGTCGCCGGGGTCGCCTCGACCGGTGCACCCGTGCTGGTGATGACCTACTGGAACCCCGTGGTCCGCTACGGCGTGGATGCGTTCGCGCGCGACCTCGCCGCGGCCGGCGGTGCCGGGCTGATCACCCCCGACCTCATCCCGGACGAGGCGGGGGAGTGGCTCACGGCCTCGGACGTCCACGGCCTGGACCGGGTGTTCCTCGTCGCCCCGAGCTCGACCAAGGAGCGGCTCGCGCTCACCGCCCGCGCCGCGCGCGGTTTCGTCTACGCCGCGTCGACGATGGGTGTCACCGGCACCCGGTCGTCGGTGGGCTCCCAGGCCGAGCGCCTCGTGGCTGACACGCGCGCCGCGGGCGCTGAGCGGGTGTGCGTCGGGCTCGGTGTGAGCACGCCGGAGCAGGCGGCCGAGGTCGCGGCCTACGCGGACGGCGTGATCGTCGGCAGCGCCTTCGTGCGACCGCTGAGCGAGGCCGACTCCTGGTCGGCGGGCCTCGACGAGCTCGCGGCGGTGGCTGCCGGGCTCGCCGACGGCGTGCGGAGGTCGGCGCGATGACGTCAGCCTCGGTGACCACCGCTGCGCTCCACGCCCTCCAGGGGCTCGTCGGCCTCCCGACCGCCATCCCGAGCCCGCCGGAGCACACCTGGTACCTCGGGCCCCTGCCGATCCGGGCCTACGCGCTGGCGATCCTCGCCGGCATCGGCGTGGCCCTGTGGATGGCGCGGCGGCGGTGGGTGGAGCGCGGCGGCGACGCGGACACCGTCCTGGAGATCGTGTTCTGGGCTGTCCCCTTCGGCATCGTCGGCGGGCGGATCTACCACGTCATCACCTCGCCCGACGCGTACTTCGGGCCCGGAGGGCACCCGCTCAAGGCCTTCGCCATCTGGGAGGGCGGCCTCGGGATCTGGGGCGCGATCGCCCTCGGTGGGGTCGGCGCGTTCATCGGCACGCGTCGCCAGGGCGTGAAGTTCGCGCCCTTCGCCGACACCGTCGCCCCCGCGCTGCTGGTGGCCCAGGCCATCGGTCGCCTGGGCAACTGGTTCAACCAGGAGCTCTTCGGCGGCCCGACGACGATGCCCTGGGGCCTGCGGATCGACCCGAGCAGCCCCACCTACCCGCCGGGCACAGCTCCCGGCACCCTGTTCCACCCGACGTTCCTCTACGAGATGATCTGGAACCTCGCGGCTGCGGCGCTGCTCATCTGGCTGGACCGGTGCTACCGGATGGGGCACGGCCGGGTGTTCTGGCTCTACGTGCTGCTCTACACGATCGGCCGCGGATGGATCGAGGCGCTCCGGATCGACCCGGCGACCATGATCGGCCCGTTCCGCCTCAACGTCTGGACGTCCATCGTGGTCGGCCTCGTCGCGCTGGTAGCCTTCGTGGTGGTCGGACGTCGCCACCCCGGGCGCGAGACCACGTTGCAGCGTCGGGCGCCCGAAGACCAGGACCAGGAAGACAAGGTCCCCGACCTCGCCTGAGGTGAGAACCGGCACCCCGACGGCCGCGTGACATATGTCACGCATCACACCGATGACCCGAGCCGCGGGCGCGAGTATCGTCACCTCGTTTGGGCCGACGGCGTCCCTGGACTTCCCCCCGACCAGTACCCGGGCACGCCTGGGACCAGCGAGGACGGTACCCATGAGCCGGTGGCTCCACCACGACGCGACGCCCGACGCGCAGGGTCTGTACGACCCCGCCGCCGAGCACGACGCGTGCGGGGTCGCGTTCGTCGCCACCCTGCGGGGCACACCGGGCCGCGACATCGTCGACGCCGGGCTGACGGCGCTGCTCAACCTCGACCACCGCGGCGCCGTGGGCGCCGAGACCGACAGCGGTGACGGCGCGGGGATCCTGACCCAGATCCCTGACGCGTTCCTGCGCGACGTGGTGGGCGGCGAGCTGCCGCCCCCGGGTCACTACGCCATCGGCCTGGCGTTCCTGCCGACGGACGACGACGCCCAGCACGCCGCCGTCGCGGGGATCGAGAAGCTCGTCGTGGACGAGGGGCTCGAGCTGATCGCGTGGCGTGACGTCCCCGTCACCGCCGGCCTGGTCGGCCCGACGGCCCGCGCCAGCATGCCCGTCTTCCGCCAGCTCGTCGTCGCGGACCCGGCCCGGGCGCTCGCCGGCATCGACCTCGACCGCCGCACGTTCCGGCTGCGCAAGCGGGCCGAGCACGAGCTCGGGGTCTACTTCGCGTCCCTGTCGGCCAGGACGCTGACGTACAAGGGCATGCTGACCACCGCCCAGCTCGAGCCGTTCTTCCCCGACCTCTCCGACCCGCGCTACGCCTCCGAGCTGGCGCTGGTGCACTCGCGGTTCTCCACGAACACCTTCCCGTCCTGGCCGCTCGCGCAGCCGTTCCGCCTCCTGGCGCACAACGGCGAGATCAACACGGTCCGCGGCAACCGGAACTGGATGGCGGCGCGCCAGAGCACGCTCGCCAGCGAGGTCCTGGGTGACCTGACGCCCCTGCTCCCCGTGTGCAGCCCGGGCAGCAGCGACTCCGGCACGTTCGACGAGGTCCTCGAGCTGCTCCACCTCGCGGGGCGCAGCCTCCCGCACGCGGTGCTGATGATGGTCCCCGAGGCGTGGGAGAACCACACCGAGATGGACCCCGACCGCCGGGCGTTCTACGAGTACCACGCGAACCTCATGGAGCCGTGGGACGGCCCCGCCTCCCTCACCTTCACCGACGGCACGCTGATCGGCGCCGTCCTGGACCGCAACGGGCTGCGTCCCGGTCGGTACTGGATCACCGACGACGGTCTGGTCGTCCTGGCCAGCGAGGCCGGTGTGCTGGACCTCGACCCGGCGACGGTGGTGCGCAAGGGCCGGATCGAGCCCGGCCGCATGTTCCTGGTCGACACCGGCGCCGGACGCGTGATCAGCGACGACGAGGTCAAGTCCCAGCTCGCGGCGCAGCGGCCGTACGCCCAGTGGGTCGAGCAGCACTCGATCTTCCTCGACCAGCTGCCCGAGCGGGAGCACGTCCAGCACTCGCCCGCCTCGGTGCGCCGGCGCCAGCGCGCGTTCGGGTACACCGAGGAGGAGCTGAAGATCCTCCTGACGCCGATGGCCGCCAACGGCGCGGAGCCGCTCGGCGCCATGGGCTCGGACACGCCGATCGCCGTGCTGTCAGCGCGGCCCCGGCTGCTCTTCGACTACTTCACGCAGATGTTCGCGCAGGTCACGAACCCGCCCCTGGACGCCATCCGGGAGGAGCTCGTCACCTCGATCGGCGGGGCGATCGGGCCTGAGCCCAACCTCCTGCTCGACGTGCCCGAGCACGCCCGCAAGCTCGTGCTGCCGTTCCCCGTGCTGGACAACGACCAGCTGGCCAAGATCGTGCGCATCGACCGTGACCCGGCGCTGGCGGGCGTGTTCCGCTCGATCATCGTCAAGGGGCTCTACAAGGTCGACGGCGGGAAGGACTCGCTCGAGGGACGGCTGGAGGAGATCTTCGAGGAGGTCGACCAGGCGATCGCCGACGGCGTGAGCTTCATCGTGCTCTCGGACCGGAACTCCGACGCCGACAGCGCACCGATCCCGTCCCTGCTGCTGTCCAGCGCCGTGCACCACCACCTGCTGCGCCGCCAGACCCGGACCCGGGTCAGCCTGGTCGTCGAGGCCGGCGACGTGCGCGAGGTGCACCACGTCGCGCTCCTGATCGGCTACGGCGCCGCTGCGGTGAACCCGTACCTGGCGATGGAGAGCGTCGAGGGGCTCGCCCGCGACGGCTCCCTGGGCGCGATGTCGCCGGAGAAGGCCGTCGCCAACCTGATCAAGGCGCTCGGCAAGGGCGTGCTCAAGGTCATGAGCAAGATGGGGATCTCGACGATCGCCTCGTACCGCGGGGCTCAGGTCTTCGAGGCCCTCGGCCTTTCGCAGGAGGTCGTCGACAGGTACTTCGCCGGCACGACGAGCCGCCTGGGCGGTGTCGGCCTGGAGGTCGTCGCCGCCGAGGTCGCTGCCCGGCACGCCGACGCCTACCCGGCGAGCGGCAACCCGCAGGCCCACCGCCGGCTCAACGTCGGCGGTGAGTACCAGTGGCGTCGCGACGGCGAGGAGCACCTCTTCGACCCGGAGACCGTCTTCCGGCTGCAGCACTCAACCCGGACGCGCCAGCTCGACGTCTTCCGGCAGTACACCCGCAGGGTGGACGACCAGGCGGCCCGGCTGGTCACGCTGCGCGGCCTGATGACCTTCGCCGAGGGGGTCCGGCCCCCGGTCCCGCTCGACGAGGTGGAGCCGGTCAGCGAGATCGTCAAGCGGTTCAGCACGGGTGCGATGTCCTACGGCTCCATCTCGATGGAGGCGCACGAGACGCTGGCCATCGCGATGAACCGGATCGGCGCCCGCTCCAACACGGGTGAGGGCGGCGAGGACCCCGAACGTCTGCACGACCCGCAGCGCCGCAGCGCGATCAAGCAGGTCGCCTCGGGCCGGTTCGGCGTGACCTCGGAGTACCTGACCAACGCGGACGACCTGCAGATCAAGATGGCCCAGGGTGCCAAGCCCGGTGAGGGCGGCCAGCTGCCGGGCACGAAGGTCTACCCGTGGATCGCCCAGACCCGGCACTCCACGCCCGGCGTCGGCCTGATCTCCCCGCCGCCGCACCACGACATCTACTCCATCGAGGACCTGGCTCAGCTGATCCACGACCTCAAGAACGCCAACCCCTCCGCGCGGGTCCACGTCAAGCTCGTCAGCGAGTTCGGGGTGGGCACCGTGGCGGCGGGTGTGGCCAAGGCCCACGCCGACGTCGTGCTCATCTCGGGCCACGACGGCGGTACCGGCGCGAGCCCGCTCACCTCCCTCAAGCACGCGGGGACGCCCTGGGAGATCGGTCTCGCCGAGGCCCAGCAGACCCTCGTCCTGAACAACCTGCGCGACCGCGTCGTCGTCCAGGTAGACGGACAGCTCAAGACCGGCCGCGACGTCATCATCGGGGCGCTGCTGGGAGCCGAGGAGTTCGGCTTCGCGACGGCTCCGCTCGTGGTGAGTGGCTGCGTGATGATGCGCGTCTGTCACCTGGACACCTGTCCGGTGGGCGTCGCCACGCAGAACCCAGAGCTGCGGGCGCGCTTCAACGGCAAGCCCGAGTTCGTCGAGACCTTCTTCGAGTACATCGCCATCGAGGTCCGCGAGTACCTCGCGGCCCTGGGCTTCCGCTCCATCGAGGAGGCTGTCGGGCAGGTGCGCTCGCTCGACATGCGCGCCGCGATCGAGCACTGGAAGGCAGCCGGCCTGGACCTGGGACCGGTGCTCGTGCAGCCTCAGCCCGTCGAGGGATCGTCGCTGCGCCACACCACAGGGCAGGACCACGGGCTGGCGAAGGCGCTGGACAACCAGCTGATCGCCCTGGCGACGGACGCTCTCGAGCGGTCGGAGCCGGTCCGGGTCGCCCTGCCGGTGCGCAACGTCAACCGCACCGTCGGAACCATGCTCGGGCACGAGGTGACGCGTCGCTTCGGTGGGGAGGGCCTCCCCGAGGGCACGATCGACGTGACGCTCACCGGGTCCGCCGGCCAGTCCCTCGGCGCGTTCCTGCCCCGCGGGATCACGCTGCGGCTCGTCGGCGATGCGAACGACTACGTGGGCAAGGGCCTGTCCGGCGGCCGCATCGTCGTCCGGCCCGACCACAGCTCGGTGCTCCTCGGTGACCGCGACGTCATCGCCGGCAACGTGATCGGGTACGGCGCGACGTCGGGCCAGATCTTCCTGCGCGGCGTGGTGGGGGAGCGGTTCGGTGTCCGCAACTCCGGCGCGACGCTGGTGGTCGAGGGCGTCGGCGACCACGCGTGCGAGTACATGACCGGCGGCACCGTCATGATCCTCGGGCGCACCGGCCGCAATGTCGGCGCCGGCATGTCCGGTGGTCAGGCCTATGTGCTCGACCTGCGGCGCGAGCAGGTCAACAAGCCGGCCCTCGCCTCCGGCGAGCTCGCCCTGAGCCCGCTCGGACCGCAGGACGCCGTCGTGGTCGAGCAGCTTCTGGTCGCCCACCACGAGGAGACCGGCTCGCCGCGTGCCGCCGAGCTCCTGGCAGACCTGCCCGCCTCGCTCGCCCGGTTCACCCGCGTGGTGCCCACCGAGTACGAGCGCATGCTGGCCGCCCTCGCCCAGGCACGTGAGCAGGGCCTCGACCCGTCGGCTCCGGGGGTGTGGGACCACATCCTGGAGGTGTCGCGTGGCTGATCCCCGCGGGTTCCTCAAGGTGCGCGAGCGTGAGGTGCCGCCGTACCGGCCCGTGCCGGTACGGCTGATGGACTGGCGTGAGGTGCAGGAGCGCCGCACCGCGCAGGAGAGCGCCGAGAACGCCGTCATGCTGCACGACCAGGCCGGTCGGTGCATGGACTGCGGCATCCCGTTCTGCCACGGCGGCTGCCCGCTGGGGAACCTCATACCGGACTGGAACGAGCTCGTCTGGAAGGGCCAGTGGGCGCAGGCGGCCGACCGGCTGCACGCGACGAACAACTTCCCCGAGGTCACCGGACGCATCTGCCCGGCGCCGTGCGAGACGTCCTGCGTGCTGGGCATCTCCCAGCCGCCGGTGACGATCAAGAACATCGAGGCGTCCATCGCCGACGAGGCCTTCGCGCGCGGCCTGGTCACCCCGCAGGTGCCGCACTTCCTGACGAGCAGCACGGTCGCCGTCGTCGGCTCCGGCCCGGCAGGTCTCGCGGCCGCCCAGCAGCTGACCCGCGCGGGCCACACCGTCGCCGTGTTCGAGCGCGACGCCCGCATCGGTGGGCTGCTCCGCTACGGCGTCCCGGACTTCAAGCTCGACAAGAGCCACATCGACAGGCGGATCGCCCAGATGCAGGCGGAGGGCACCCGGTTCCGTCCCGGCATCGAGATCGGCACGGACATCACGTGGTCCGAGCTGCGCGCCCGGTACGACGCGGTGCTCGTCGCGACCGGCGCCACCGTCCCGCGGCACCTGCGGGTGCCGGGCGACGAGGTCGCCGGCATCCACCCCGCGATGGAGTTCCTGCACCAGGCGAACGACGTGGTCGCCGGCGTCCAGGTGGCCGACCAGATCGTCGCGACCGGCAAGCACGTGATCATCATCGGAGGGGGCGACACCGGGTCGGACTGCCTCGGCACGGCGCTGCGGCAGTCGGCCGCATCGGTGACCACGCTCGCGATCGGCGTGCAGCCGCCCCTGGAGCGGCCCGAGAACCAGCCCTGGCCGACCGACCCGCTCCTGTTCGAGGTGTCCAGCTCCCACGAGGAGGGCGGCGAGCGTGCCTTCCTCGCCTCGACGGTGGCCTTCCTCGGCGACGAGGACGGCAACGTCCGCGCCCTGCGCGTGGCGCGGACCGAGTACCTGCCCGACGGGCGGCGTGTCCCCACCCCCGGCACGGAGCAGGACATCCCCGCCGACCTGGTCCTGATCGCGATGGGCTTCACCGGTCCGGAGACGGCCACGCTCGTCGAGCAGACCGGCGCCGACGTGACGGGACGCGGATGGCTCGCGCGCGGCGACGACTACGCGAGCTCGGTCCCGGGGGTCTTCGTCGCCGGTGACGCAGGTCGCGGCCAGTCGCTCGTCGTCTGGGCGATCGCGGAGGGCCGTGCGGCGGCGGCGAGCGTGGACGCCTACCTGCGTGGACGGACCGAGCTTCCTGAGCCGGTGACGCCGGCCACCCGGGCGATGCGCCCCTGACAGACGTCCAGGGGCTCGGGCGGCACTCCGCCGGGGTCTCTGGTGAGCACCAACGTTCCGGCCCTTACCGGAGCGACAAGGGTTGCCTGGACCCAAGGGTCCTAGAACCGAGGACATAGGCTGGAGATATGCGTAGAGCGAAGATTGTATGCACCCTGGGCCCCGCGACGGAGTCCCCCGAACAGATCCAGGCCCTCGTGGACGCCGGTATGGACGTCGCCCGGATCAACCGCAGCCACGGCGACACCGAGGCGCACGCCGCCGTCTACCACAACGTGCGCGCCGCCGCGAAGGCCTCCGGCCGGGCTGTCGCCATCCTCGTGGACCTGCAGGGTCCGAAGATCCGCCTCGGCCGTTTCGTCGACACCAAGGTCGAGCTCGCCGAGGGTGACATCTTCACCATCACGACCGAGGACGTGCCCGGCACCAAGGAGCTCGTCTCGACGACCCACAAGGGTCTGCCGGGCGACGCCAAGGTCGGCGACCCGATCCTGATCGACGACGGCCGCGTCGCCGTCCGGATCACCGCCGTCGAGGGCGACCGCGTCGTCACCCGCGTCGAGGTGGGTGGCCCCGTCTCGAACAACAAGGGCCTCAACCTTCCCGGTGTCGCCGTGAGCGTCCCTGCCATGTCCGACAAGGACGAGGAGGACCTGCGCTGGGCGCTGCGCATCGGCGCGGACCTCATCGCGCTGTCCTTCGTCCGCAGCGCGGCCGACTACGACGACGTCAAGCGGATCATGACCGAGGAGGGGCGTGTCGTCCCGGTCATCGCCAAGGTCGAGAAGCCGCAGGCGGTCGAGAACCTGGTCGAGATCGTCGACGCGTTCGACGGCATCATGGTCGCCCGCGGGGACCTCGGCGTCGAGCTGCCGCTCGAGCAGGTGCCGCTGGTCCAGAAGCGCGCGATCGACCTGGCCCGCCGCTCGGCCAAGCCGGTCATCGTCGCGACGCAGGTGCTCGAGTCGATGATCTCGGCTCCGCGCCCGACGCGCGCCGAGGCGTCCGACTGCGCCAACGCGGTGCTCGACGGCGCCGACGCGGTCATGCTCTCGGGCGAGACCAGCGTGGGCGACTACCCGATCGAGGCCGTGCGCACCATGGCCCGGATCATCGAGAACACCGAGGAGAACGGCCGCGACCGGATGGCCCCCCTCGGCTGGAGCCCGCAGACGCGTGGTGGCTCGATCACCCGTGCCGCGGCCGAGGTGGCTGAGACCCTCGGGGTCAAGTACCTGGTCACCTTCACCCAGAGCGGTGACTCGGCACGCCGGGTCTCGCGACTGCGCTCGGCGATCCCGCTGCTGGCCTTCACGCCGATCGAGAGCACGCGCAACACGCTGGCTCTGACGTGGGGCGTCCAGACCTACGCCGTGCCGACCGTCGCGCACACCGACGCCATGGTGGTCCAGGTCGACCAGACGCTGCGCGCCAACGGGCTCGCGGAGGACGGCGACCTGGTCGTGATCGTGTTCGGCGCCCCCGTGGGCGTCCCGGGTACGACCAACTCCCTGCTGGTGCACCGCATCGGCACCGAGGTGGACGTCACGCGCCACTGAGCACGCCGGGCGCCACGCGCCCGACACCCTCGACGACGGGCCCCGGGAGTTCTCTCCCGGGGCCCGTCGTGCGTCTCAGGTGCGTCTCAGGTCGGCGGCGGGTCCCAGACGGCCCGCAGGTTCGTCACGCGGCCGGGACTGCGCCCGTCGGTGATCGAACGGTGCAGGTCCGCCAGCGCAGGGCGTGGACCGCGTGCGACGACCACGACCGACCTGTCCGGCAGGTTCGTCGCGGAGCCCACCAGCCCGAGCTCGTCCATCCGCTTCATCACCCACCACCGCATCCCGACTCCCTGGACGTGCCCCGTGAGGGTCAGGGTCATGCGGGCCTCGTCGTCGGACATGCCTCGAGGCTAACCAGAGGCCGGCGATCGCGAGCGGCGGTGAGCCCTCCCGGAAGGCGGTGGTCGGGTGGCCGACGTACGGTCCGTGAGGGGCACCCTGCGGTGCCCGGCGCCCAGCGCCACATCTCGGAACGAAGGAGCTTCCATGGGATCCGATGGCGAGACCGGTGCACTGACCGGCACCAAGGACAAGGACTACAACCTGATCTGGTTCGTCCAGGCGTGCCTGAAGAACGCGCTCCGCCTGGACGTGTACATCCGCGACGCCGAACGCGACGGCGACACCGAGCTGGCCGACTTCTTCCGCCGCGCGCAGGCCGAGAGCCGCAAGGGCGCCGACCAGGGCAAGCAGCTGCTCGTCGGACGGCTCAGCGCATCCGTCGAGGCCGGCAGCTGACCTTCGTCAGCCGATGTGCCGAGCGACGCCGGTGACCATGAGGGTCCCGGCGTCGCCGGTCGGCGGGGTCAGTCGCGCAGGGTCAGCGGCACCATGAACGCGACGCCGGCGACGAGCAGCCCCAGGCCGAAGATCAGACCCGAACCCTGCTCGAAGCCGTAGCCGAGCAGCCACAGGCCGACGACGAAGAGCGCCATGAAGGGCAGGAAGAGCAGCGGTCCCGCGGCGGGCGCCCCTTCCCTCGTGGACCGGTCGTCGGCGTCGGGTCGGCCCAGGTCGATGCGGGAGGCGCTCAGGCGCTCGGGTGGGGTCATGGCTCCAGCCTCTCAGGTGCGGGGACGGACCGGGACGGCTGCCCGGTGCTCGGCGTCGGGTGGTCGGGTGCGTGCAGGGCGGCTCGGTCGAGGAGAGCGGTCCGCGCCGTCACCTGCTGGAGCGTCGCGGTGCGCTCGGAGCGCCCCCGGCCGACGAAGCTCACCGCCCAGTGCAGCAGCGTGGTGACGCGGTTCTTGAACCCGATCAGGTAGACGAGGTGGACGCCGAGCCACAGACCCCAGGCGACGACGCCGGCGACGTCCACGGGCCCGATGCTCGCCACGGCGTGGAAGCGCGAGACCGTGGCCATGTTGCCCTTGTCCCGGTAGCGGAAGGGCCGGACCGCGCCGGCACCTCGCTGGCCACCGCTCCCTGCCTCGCGCAGGCGCTCGACGATCAGGTGTGCCGCGTGCTGACCGCTCTGCATCGCCACCTGGGCGACCCCGGGCAGGTGGTCGAGGGACATCATGTCGCCCACCACGAACACCTCGGGGTGGCCGGGCAGGGTGCAGTCGGGCTCGACCAGCACGCGGCCCGCCCGGTCGGTCGCCGCACCGGACTGGCGGGCGACGAGCGCTCCCAGCGGTGAAGCCGCCACCCCCGCTGCCCACACCACGCAGCTCGCGTCGATCCGGCGGACCGAGCCGTCGGGGTCTCTCAGGTCGAGCCCGTCGGCGTCCACGCCGACCACCGTGGCGCCGAGCTGGATCTCCACCCCGAGCGACCTCAGCTGAGCGGCGGCGGCGCGCGAGAGCTTGTCGGGGAAGGCCGTCAGGATGCCGGGGGCCGCATCGAGCAGCACGATGCGTGCGGTCCGGGGGTCGATGTGCCGGAAGTCGCCCCGCAGGGACCGGTGGGCGAGCTCGGCGACCTGACCCGCCATCTCCACCCCGGTAGGGCCGGCGCCGACGATGACGAACGTGAGCAGCGCGGCGACCTCGGCGGGATCGCGCGCGAGCTCGGCGAGCTCGAAGGCGCCGAAGATCCGCCCGCGCAGCTCGAGGGCGTCGTCGATGCTCTTCAGGCCTGGTGCGTACCGCGCGAAGTGGTCGTTGCCGAAGTACGACTGACCGGATCCGGCGGCGAGGATCAGGCTGTCGTACTCCAGCGTCGTCTCGCCCGTCGGCGAGGCGAAGGTGACGTGACGGGCCGCGAGGTCCACGTCGGTGACGGTGCCCAGGAGCACCCGTGTGTTGCGCTGCCCACGCAGGACCTCACGCGTGGCGGGTGCGATCTCGCCCTCGGAGAGCACGCCGGTGGCTACCTGGTAGAGCAGCGGCTGGAAGAGGTGGTGGGCCGTCCCGGCGACGAGGGTGACCAGCACGGGGGCGTCCTTGAGCGCCTTGGCCGCGAAGAGCCCACCGAACCCGGAGCCGACGACGACGACCCGGTGCGCCTGTCTCGTCCCATCCCTGTGCGCTGGAGCGGGTCGGTCGGCGTCGAGGGACATGGTCCCAGCGTCTCCCGCGGCGCCGCGGTGCGCCAGCGGTCCGTGCCGACTGTGCCGCGCGAGCGGGTGCGTGCGACGACGGACCGGGTGATGCTGCCGGAGGACGACGACGCGCCGTCCACCGTCGATGAACGAGGTCCGGGCCCACGTCTGGAGGAGCCATGCCGAAGACCACGCGCTCAGGGAAGGTGAAGCAGGGCGAGCTGCCGTCGACGCTGCGACGTTCCGGCGGCAAGGCCCAGCGCACGTACGCCAAGGTGCACGACTCCGCGGCGGAGGAGTACGGCGACGAGGAGCGCGCCAACCGGGTCGCGTTCGCTGCGCTCAAGCACACCCACGAGAAGGTCGGCGACCACTGGGAGCCGAAGGGCCACCCGGGGCCCTCGGACGCGCGTGCCGCCGGCGGCCGAGGCTCGCGGCGCCCGACGGCAGGCGGCGTGGATGCGAACGCCTCGAAGAAGCACCTGTACGAGCTCGCCGCCCGCCTGGACGTCCGCGGCCGCTCGACCATGTCGAAGGCTGAGCTCGTGGAGGCGCTCCAGAGGGCGAACGACCGCAAGACCCGCGAGGCCCGCGAGTCCTGACGAGCGCGGCCTGACGCCCCGCTCCCCGCGGCCGGGCGGCTCGTCGGCTGGACGCGCTCGTCGACAATGGGTGTCGTGCAGGCCCGCCCCGTGTCGCCGTCGGCGCTCGTCGACCATCTCACCGCGCTCATCCTCGAGCGGGTGGCGGCGACCCCTGACGCCCGTCTGAGGGTGGCCGTCGACGGCGCCCCCAGCGCCCGTCCGGGCGAGCTGGCGGACGCGCTGGTGGCACCGCTGCGGGCCGCCGGTCGCCCTGCGGTCCGGGTCCGCGCGGACGACTTCCTCCGCCCGGCGTCGCTGCGCTTCGAGCTCGGGCGTCGCGACGCCGACGCCTACTACGCAGACCGGCTCGATCGTGCGGCGCTGGAGAGGGAGGTCCTGGACCCGTTCGGCTCGGCGGGTGCGGCCGAGTACCTGCCGACCCTGTGGGACGCCGAACGGGACCGGGCCACCCGTGCCCGCTACGAGCCGGTACCCGCGGGCGGCGTCCTGGTGCTGGACGGGAGCCTGCTGCTCGGTCGGTGGCTCGAGCTCGACCTGACGATCCATCTCGCCCAGCGGCTCGACAGCGTCGAGCGGCGCACGCCCGAGGAGGACCGGTGGACCCTTCCCGCCTTCGCGCGCTACGCCGAGGAGGTGGGCCCCGAGCTGGTCGCGGACGTGGTCGTCCGCGTGGACGACCCTCGCCACCCGGCGCTGGTCCTGCCGGACTGAGCCCTCAGCGGGCGGCGCACGCCACGCAGGTCCGAGCCGTCGGCCGCGCCTCGAGCCGGGCCTGCGCGATGGGCTCGCCGCACACCTCGCACCTCCCGTAGCGGCCCGTCGCGATGCGGTCGAGTGCCGCCTCGATCTCCACGACCCGCTCACGGGCCTGGTGCAGGAGCGCGTCGAGCTGGGAGCGCTCGAACGCGATCGTCGTTCCCTCGGGGTCGTGCTCGTCGTCGGCGTTCGACCCGGCGCTGGCCTCGACCAGGTCGCCGAAAGCCCCGGCGAGCGCACCCACCCGGGCGACGGCCTCGGCGCGCGCCAGCCGCAGCACCTCGCCCGGGGATCCGGGCGCATCCGGGCCCAGCGCGCTGCTCACGACGTCTCGCGACGCGGCTGCCGCACGGCCAGCACGAGGACCGTTGCCCCGACGGCCGCGAAGACCGCCTCGAGCGGCTGGAAGCCGATCCAGGCCAGCTCCGCCAGCTCGAAGACCACCAGCCCGGCACCGGCCGCCATCGACAGCTCGCGAGCCAGCGGGCCGTTGCGGAGCTGCCACGCGCCGGCGAGGAGGTAGCCGCCGCCGACGAGGGTCGCCAGGAGCACGCCCGGCAGGCGCCAGTCGGTGAACGGGCTTCCGGCCAGGACGGCGGCGTCGGCCTGCATGAGGTGGCCGTCCGGGGCTGCGACGAGCAGCCCGCCACCCACCACGGCCGCGACGCCTGTGGCGATCTCCAGCCCGGCGAGCAGCCTGGCGGTACGGGAGCGGCTCGAGGAGGGTCGGGGGCGGCGGGCGGTGAGCGTCATGGCACAACCGTGGTGATCGTGGTGGTGGGGCCGCGAGAGCCGAAGGTCCTTCCCGGGGTGCCAGGACGTCGCGACGTCCCTGGCTAGAGTCAGGTCGTGGCCGACCGCACGCCCCTGACGCTCGCCTCCCGCGGCGACGTGCAGCACGTCCTGGGCGTCCGGCGAGCGCTCACGACGGCGCCCGAGAGCCGGCTGGGTCCTGGGGTGGGCTCGCCCGACCCGGCTGTCTCGGTTCGTCGGCTCGAGCTGCTCGTGAGCGGGAGCCCGCCCATCCCGTGCCTGGTCCTGACCCCGTCGACGACGCCCCCTCCGTGGCCCGGCGTCGTCGCGATCCACCAGCACGACGGCACGTTCGACCTGGGCAAGAGCGAGCCGGCCGGGCTCGCCGGCGATCCCTCGATGGCCTACGGCCTGGCGCTGGCCCGTGCCGGGGCGCTGGTAGTGGTGCCGGACCTGGCCGGCTTCGAGGACAGGCTCACGGAGGGTGTGCCGGCCGACGCCGGCCCCGACCCCGCACGGCTCGAGCAGCTGCGGGCGCAGCGGCTGCTCGTCGAGGGCAGCACGCTCCAGGCGCGCCATGTCGAGGACGTCGCCCTGTGCGTGTCGTGGCTCGGGCAGCAGACCGACGTCACCGCCGGCATCGGGCTCGTCGGCCACTCGCTGGGAGGGCAGGTCGCCTTCTTCAGCGCCGCGTGCGACGAGCGCGTCCGTGCCGTCGTGATCAGCTGCGGGGTGGGGACGGTCGCGTCGTTCCATGCTGCCGGCATCCTGCACAACCCGGCGTGGTACGTGCCGGGGCTGCTCGCCGCCGGCGACACCCCTGCTGTCGCGGCCGTCGCACGGGACCAGGCCTTCTGGGTCGTGGCCGGCGAGGCGGACCCGCTGTTCCCGCTCGAGGGCGTCCGGGCCGCGGTGGCTGCGCTGCCCCGCGGGGTCGGTGCGTTGCGGGTGGTGCCGGGCGGGCACGCGCTGCCGGCCGACGCTGCGGCGCAGGCCACGGCGTGGCTCATGGCAGCCATCCGCGGTCGGGTGCCCTGACCGGGTCCGGAGGGTGGCCGCCCGCCGGGGAGGCGATGCAGGCCCGATCAGAGGTCGCCGGTGCGCTGGAGGCTGTGCAGCGCCAGCCAGCCTGCGGGGACAGGCAGCCAGAAGGTCAGCACGCGGAAGAGGATCACGACCGACGCCGCCACGCCCGCGCTCACACCGGCCGCGGTGAGACCGCCGATGAGCGTGACCTCGATCGTCCCCACGCCACCAGGGGAGGGGACGATGGCGCCCGCCGTGTTGCCCACGAGGTAGATGAGCGCGATCTGGATGAGCCCGAGCCGCTCCCCGAACGCCGCGAGGCATGCGTCGAACGCGAGGACGTAGCCGCCGGTCACCACGGCGCTGCCGAGGATGCCCATCCCGATGCGCGACGGCTGCCGCACCACGTCGCGCAGGCGGGGCCAGGTCGCCCGGACGGTCGTGCCGAGCCAGCGGACGATCCTCCGTCGCCACGGGGGTACGACGAAGGCGATCGCGATCGCGACGGCGAGACCGGCGAGCACGAGGAGCGTCGGGCGGCCGGGGCTCAGCGCGGCCGCCTGGTTGGTGCCCGAGAGCAGCGACAGGACCAGCAGCATCAGGATGGTGACCGCCAGCTGGAGCACCTGGATCAGGGCCACGGTGGCCACCCCGAGCGTCGCCGGTACTCCCCGCTTGGCCAGCATGCGCAGGTTGAGGGCTGCCGAGCCGACGCCCGCCGGGGCCGCGAGCGAGACGAAGGCGCCGGCGGCATGGACGAGGCTCGCCGGCCGCAGGCGCAGGCGCACAGGGGAGAGGGCGGCGAACGCGATGCCCGCGCCGGGGTAGGTGCAGGCGGTCAGCGCCCCGCCGACCAGGACCCAGCGCCAGTCGCTTCGCCGCAGGGCCGAGGCGATCTCACGCAGGTCGATCGTCGTGAGCACGATGATGAGCACGACGACCGGGAGGACCACGGTCAGCAGGGTGCGGACCGTGAGGCGGCGTCTGACCCACCCGAGCAGCCCAGGAGCCCTGTCGGGGGGCGGCGGTGCGGCGCTGGTGACGATCGGCTCAGCCGGCCCTGGGCGCGCGCCCGGTGCGGGGCTGGGGTCGGTGGCCATCCGGCCAGAGTAATCAGGGATGCCGCTGCGCACCGGTCGCAGCGGCCCCGCACACCCGATCCGGACGATCTGAGCGGGTCGGACGGTGCTGAGGACACGGGCCGAAGGGCTCCCGGCCGCGCACCGGGATCCCGTAGCATCGTCGGACGACCATGCCGTGGGACACGGGCGTGGACAGGCATCCGCGACCGGGGGGCGTGACCACGTGACGGGCTCGTCCAGAGGACGCCGGACCGCTTCGCGCCTCGTGCGCGCGGCCGGCGCGCTCGCGGTCGCCGGTGTCGCCCTCGTGACGGCCGGTGCGGCGATCTCGGTCGTCACGCTGCTCATGCCCGCGCTGGGCGAGATCCCACCCGCGGCGGCCGCCTCGTCGGCGGACTGCGCCGGCGGCGCGATGCAGATCGTCGCGCACCAGGACGACGACCTCTTCTTCCTCAGCCCGGACGTGCTTCACGACATCGAGGCGGGTCGGTGCGTGCGGACCGTCTACGTGACTGCCGGCGACGCCGGGCACAAGGAGGACTACTGGGGCGGCCGGGAAGCCGGTGCCCGGGCCGCCTACGCCGCGATGGCCGGGGTCGAGGACGCCTGGACCGCCTCAGACGCCGGGGTGCCGGGCCGGTCCATCCTCAAGGAGACGCTCACGGCGGCGCCGAACATCTCGCTGGTCTTCCTGCGGCTGCCGGACGGCAGACGGACCGGCGCCGGCAACGCGGTGCACGACTACGAGAGCCTCATGCGGCTGTGGCAGGGCGACATCCCCGAGATGACCGCCGTGGACTCCTCCGAGACGTACACCGCGGCCGACCTGCACCTGACGCTCAGCGACCTCCTGATCGGGTTCGGGCCCACGACCGTCCGCACGCAGGACTGGACGATCCCGTTCCGGCACGGGGACAACGCCGACCACACGGCGACGGCGCTGTTCGCCCAGGAGGCGGACCAGGACTACACCGCGGGCCACAGGCTGCTCGCCTACGGGGGCTACCCGCAGTGGACGCGGCCGGCGAACGTGAGCGGCGCCGACCTGCAGGCGAAGGCCCGGGTGCTGCTGACCTACGCGGGCCACGACCGGCAGATGTGCGTCAAGCCGTGGTGCACGGGAGCGCTCGTCTCCTCGCTGCGGGTGGGGCGGCAGTACATCGTCGCGACCGAGTCCAGGACCGACACCGCCCAGGGTGACGGCGTCCTGGTGACCGCGTCCTCGGAGTCGACGACGACGGGGCAGGGCGCCGCCAAGGCGGTCGACGGGATCCCGTCGGGCAGCCCGTCCAGCCGCACGACGGAGTGGCGCACCGAGGGTGGGGGAGTCGGCAGCTGGCTGCAGCTCGACTTCCCGTCACCGGTCGCCCTCGGAGGGGTCGTGCTCAACGACCGCCCCAACCTCCAGGACAACATCACCTCGGGCACGCTCGTCTTCTCCGACGGCAGCACCGTGGCCGTCGGGCCCCTGCCGGACAACGGCTCGGCGCTCACCGTCGCGTTCGCCCAGCGGACCGTCACGAGCGTGCGCCTGCGCATCGACGGGGTCAGTGCCACGACGCACGACGTCGGGCTGTCCGAGATCGAGACGTACGCGGCGCTCCCCATGCCCGCAGCGAACGCCGGGTCGAGCTCGGCGACACCGGTGGCAGGATCTGCCCATGACGTCGCAGACACATCGCTGGGTAGCCGTCGAGCGTCGTGAGACCGGGCGCTACACCGTCCGGAGTGCGAGGGGGGCCGAGCTCGAGGTCAGCACATCCGGGGAGCAGGCCTTCACGCCGGTCGAGCTGCTGCTGGCCGCGATCGCGACGTGCACGGCAGCCGACGTGGACGTGGTCACCGCCCGCCGGGCCGAGGCCGAGTCCTTCACCGCCCTCGTCGAGGCCGAGAAGGTACGCGACGACGGGGGCAACGTCCTGCGCGACCTGCGGGTGACGTTCGACATCCGCTTCCCGCCGGGCGAGGCCGGTGACGCTGCCCGCGCCGTCCTCCCGCGGGCGCTCAGCGTGTCGCACGACCGCACCTGCACGGTGTCCCGGACCGTGGAGGCCGGTACGCCGGTGGCGGTGAGGCTCGCCGACGCCGGCGAGCACCCTGCCGTCGACGGCCCTGCCGGCGGCGAGCAGGCCGGCGGCGAGCAGGGATGAGAGCGCGCCGTCCGGCGAGCCAGACGCAGGGCCGCCTGTTCACCGCGCAGCTGTCGCTGCCGCTGCGGCGGTTCCTGGCCACCGAGACCGGCAGCACCGGGCTGCTGCTGGCCGCAGCCGTCGTGGCCGTGGGCTGGGCGAGCTCGCCCTGGTCGTCGTCCTACCGCTCCCTCTGGCAGACGCCCGCGGCGGTCCGGGTGGGTTCGGCCGGCCTGGACATGGGCCTCGGCCACTGGGTGAGCGACGGGCTCATGGTGGCCTTCTTCCTGGTGATCGGCCTCGAGGTGCGGCGCGAGCTGTCGTTGGGCGAGCTGACCGACAGACGTCGGATCGTCCTGCCGCTCGCGGCGGGGCTCCTCGGGATGCTCCTGCCCGCGCTGCTCTACCTGGCCGTCAACCACGGCGGTGAGGCCGCGCGCGGCTGGGGTGCGGTCATCGGGACGGACACCGCGTTCCTGCTCGGCGCGGTCGCCCTGGTCGGGCCCGCGAGGTCGACGCAGCTGCGCGTCTTCCTGCTCACGCTCACGGTGATCGACGACATCCTCGCGGTCACCGTCATCGGCGTCGTCTACTCGCGCGAGGTGGTGGTCGGCCCCCTGCTCGTCGCCGCCGGGTGCCTCGTGCTCCTCGCCGTTCTGGGCAGGCGCCGGGTGTGGCGCGGGTGGCCGTACGTCGCCGTCATCGTGGTCCTGTGGGCTGCCACGCTCGAGTCCGGGGTCCACCCCTCCATCGCGGGGATGCTGGCGGGCCTGCTCATCCCGGCCCCCGCCCCGCGCCGGCAGGAGGTCGAGGGCGCCGCGACGCTGGTGCGCGCCTTCCGGCAGTCCCCGATCCCCAGCGTCGGGGTGTCGGCGATGCAGGGGGTGGAACGCGCCATCTCGGTCAACGAGAGGTTCCAGATCGGCCTGCACCCGTGGACCAGCTACATGGTGGTCCCGCTGTTCGCGCTGGCGAGCGCGGGCGTCGACCTGCGCGACGGGGTCCTGGGCGACGCGATGCGCTCGCCGGTGACCTGGGGAGTGGTGGTCGGTCTGGTGGTCGGCAAGGCGGCCGGGATCAGTCTCGGGGCTCTGGGCGGCGCCCGGCTGGGGCTGGGCCGGCTGCCGCAGGGGGTCGGGCCCGGTCAGGTCGTCGGCGGAGCCGCGCTGTCGGGGATCGGGTTCACCGTCTCGCTGCTGATCATCTCGCTCGCCTTCGAGACGCAAGAGCTGAGGGACGCCGCCCGGGTCGGGGTGCTCCTGGCGCTCGTCCTGTCGACGGCCCTCGGGTGGGTCGCCTTCCGGCTCGCTGCCGTCCTGCGCGGTGAGCGCACCGCCGAGCTCCCGCGGCTGCTCTCCCGGCAGGTCGAGCCCGGCCGGGACCACATCCAGGGACCGCCCGACGCGCCCCTGACGCTCGTGGAGTACCTGGACTTCGAGTGCCCGTTCTGCGCACGCGCCACCGGGGTCGGACCCGAGCTCCGTGAGCACTTCGGTGACGAGCTGCGCTACGTCATCCGCCACCTGCCGCTGTGCGACGTCCACCCGAGGGCCGAGCTGGCAGCCATGGCGGCTGAGGCGGCAGCCGTCCAGGGCCGGTTCTGGGAGATGCACGACCTGCTCTTCGCCCACCAGGACGCGCTCGAGACGGAGGACCTGGCCGGCTACGCCGGCGAGCTCGGGCTGGACGTGTCGCAGTTCCTCGACGACCTGGAGAACCCCGACCTGGGCGCCCGCGTGCGCGAGGACGTCGCGAGCGCCGAGGCGAGCGGGGCCCGCGGCACACCGACGTTCTTCGTCGGGACGCACCGGCACATCGGTCCCTACGACACCGGCACCCTGATCGAGGCGCTCACCGCGCTCCGCCGGACCACGCAGCCGTCGACGCAGTCCTGACGCAGTCCTGACGCAGTCGGGACGCAGCCCTGACGGAGCTCGTCCCGGTTGGGCCTCGTCCCGGTCGGCTCAGCGCGGCAGCTCAGCCGGTCGTCCGGAGCCGGCGACCTGGTCACCGTGCACCCCGAGCCGGCTGTTGCGGCGCCCGTAGGCCAGGTAGATGCCCAGACCGACCACCATCCAGGCCAGGAACCGCAGCCAGGTCAGCATCGGCAGGTTGAGCATCAGCCAGGCGCACGCCACCACGCCCAGGATC
>DASXVR010000107.1:0-2618 GCA_036504175.1 Actinotalea sp.
CCCGCGACCGAGGCCGTCACCAGGAGCTGGGCGTTGGGCGCACCGCCGGCGACGACGTCGATCCAGTCCTCGGAGACGGAGGCCTCGTCGAGCACGATGAGGCGCGGGCCGTCGCACGCGGGGGCGCCGACCCGAGTCGGGCGGCGCAGGGCGTTGTCGAGGTCGGACGGCTCGAGCGGGTCGCGCTCCGGCTGCTCCGGGCCCGGCTCGACGGGCACCCAGACGATGGCGCGCGGGTCGAGCGTCAGGTCCGACAGCACGCGCAGGACGAGGTCCTTGGCCGCGGTCGTCTTGCCGATCCCGCGAGGCCCGACGAGCACGGTCGCGACGCCCGGCCGCGGCGTGGTGCCGATCTCGGCGAGCGCGGTGCGCCCGGCCCGCGTCGCGGGCCCCCACTCGTGTCGCTCACGCTGCTCGAGCTCGGGGTCGTCGGAGACCCAGGTCACCCGATGGTGTCGTGACCACCAAGGATTCGCCGCCCGCAGCACCTGAGCCAGCTCGCTCGGACGCATGGCTCAGCATGACTCGTGACGTTTGTCACGAAGGGGGACGAAGGACCTCGGACCTGGTCAGGCGTCCAGGGCTGCGGCGGCCCGACGAGCCTTGCGCCGCCGGCGCAGGGCCTCGATGAGCATCGGCGAGACCGAGACCAGGACGACGAGGACGAGAAGGTACTCGATGTTGCTCTTGACGAACGGGAGACCCCCGAGCGCGTACCCGAGCCAGGTGACGCCGCCGGCCCACAGCACGACGCCGAGCGCGTTGTAGGCGACGAAGTGGCGGTAGGGCATCCGGACGACGCCCGCCACCGCGGCGGCGTACGTGCGCACGAACGGGATGAACTGCGCGACGACCAGGGTCCGGCCGCCGTACCGGTCGAAGTAGGCCTTCGTCTCGTCGATGTACCTCTGCTTGAAGATCCGGCCGTCCGGCCGGTCGAAGAGCCGGTTCCCGATGACGCGTCCCAGGAAGTAGCCGCACTGCGTGCCCGCGAACGCGGTGATGACGAGGATCACCGACAGCCAGCCGATCACGGGCAGGTGCGACCCCGGCTGCGCCGCGATGGCGCCGGCGGTGAAGAGCAGCGAGTCACCGGGCAGGAACGGGAACAGCAGCCCGACCTCGATGAACACCATTGCCATGATGAGCAGGAGTCCCCAGATCCCGACGTGCCGGATGATCGGCTCGGGGTCGAGGATGCTGGCGTGGACGGTCGCGGCGGCTAGAAGCACGCGGATCAGACTAGGCGACGTTGCCCTGACGTCCCGGGCTCCCGGTGAGGGAAGCGTGGAAGGATCGGGGGAACATCCCCCCGACCACCACAGGAGAACCTGCGATGCCCATCGCAACGCCCGAGGTGTACGCCGAGCTGATCGACCGGGCCAAGGCCGGCAAGTTCGCGTACCCCGCCGTCAACGTGACCTCGTCCCAGACCATCACCGCGGCCCTCCAGGGCTTCGCGGAGGCCGGGAGCGACGGGATCCTCCAGGTGTCGGTCGGCGGCGCCGAGTATGCCTCCGGCTCCACCATCAAGGACCGCGTCACCGGCTCCCTCGCGCTCGCCGCCTACGCGCGCGAGGTCGCGAAGAACTACTCGGTGACGGTCGCCCTCCACACCGACCACTGCACCAAGCAGAACCTCGACAGCTGGGTCCGCCCGCTGCTGGCGCTCGAGGTGGAGCAGGTCAAGCGCGGCGAGCACCCGACGTTCCAGTCGCACATGTTCGACGGCTCGACGGTCCCGCTGGCCGAGAACCTCGTCATCGCGGCCGAGCTCCTCGAGCTGTCGCAGGCGGCGCACACGATCCTCGAGATCGAGATCGGCGTCGTCGGCGGCGAGGAGGACGGCCACTCCGCCGAGATCAACGACAAGCTCTACACGACGCCCGAGGACGGCCTGAAGACCGTCGAGGCGCTCGGCACCGGCGAGAAGGGCCGCTACCTGACCGCCCTGACGTTCGGGAACGTGCACGGCGTCTACAAGCCGGGTGCCGTCAAGCTGCGGCCGTCGATCCTCCTGGACATCCAGAAGGCCGTCGGCGCGAAGGTCGGCAAGGAGTTCCCGTTCGACCTCGTCTTCCACGGCGGTTCCGGCTCGACGCCGGAGGAGATCGCCGAGGCCGTCGCCAACGGCGTCATCAAGATGAACATCGACACCGACACCCAGTACGCGTTCACGCGCCCGGTCGTCGCGCACATGTTCACCAACTACGACGGCGTGCTGAAGGTGGACGGCGAGGTCGGCAACAAGAAGGCCTACGACCCGCGCGCCTGGGGCAAGGCCGCCGAGGGTGGCATGGCCGCGCGCATCGTCGAGGCCGCGCAGGAGCTCGGCTCGGCCGGCCACACGATCGGCAAGTAGCAGCTCGACCGGGGCCGCCCTCGTCCGCTACTGCTGGGGTTCCGCCAGCGGTCGGAAGGGGGCGGCCTCGTCGTCCCCGGCGACGTCGACGAGCTCGCCGATGCGGGTGACCTCGAGGAGGAACTTCACCGTCGGCGGCACGCGCAGCAGCCGGACGCGGTGCTTGCTGCGGATCGACAGGCGGGCGAGGAACGCCACGCCCGCGGAGTCCATGAACGTCACGTGATGGGTGTCGACCTCGATCGGGAGGTCGTGG
>DASXVR010000108.1:0-4579 GCA_036504175.1 Actinotalea sp.
CTGCTGTCCCCGTCGACCTTCTTCGTGGTGGTGATCTCGCTCATCAACGGCTTCCAGGTGTTCGACCAGGTCTACGTGATGACCGGCGGTGGCCCGTCGGGCGCCAGCCAGGTCGTCGTCGGGCAGATCTACGACCTGACATTCCGGTACGGCCGCGCGGGGCAGGCCTCGGCGCTGTCCTGGCTGCTCTTCGCGGTGATCCTGCTTGTCACCGCACTTCAGATGCGCGGTCAGCGGAGGTGGGTGACCCATGCCTGACACCCAGCTCAAGCGCAACGGCTCCGCTCACGCCGCGCCGACCAGCACCGCACCAGGCGACGCCGGACAGCAGCCGGTCGCACGTCGTGCGGGCCTGCGCGGGCCGCGCAACCTCTGGCTCACCATCGGGCTCGCCCTCGGTGCACTGGCGATGCTCTTCCCGTTCCTGTGGACGGTCGTCACGTCGATCACCCCGGGTGGCAGCCTCGCCTCAGGGCCGACCCTGCTGGTCAAGAACCCGACGCTCGACGCCTACCGGCAGCTGTTCGACGCCATGCCGATGGGGCGCATCGTCCTGAACTCGTTCCTGGTCGCGGTGGCGTCCACGCTGCTGCAGCTGATCACGGGCTCGATGGCGGCGTACGCGTTCGGCCGCATGCAGTTCCGGGGCAGGACCGTCATCTTCGGGCTCTACCTCGCGACGCTGATGATCCCGCTGCAGGTGCTCGTGGTGCCGCTGTTCATCGAGATGACGATGTTCAAGCTGCACGACACCTACTTCGCGCTCCTGGCGCCGTCGATCGCCTCGGCGTTCGGGATCTTCCTGCTCAAGCAGGCGGTCGAAGGAGTGCCGCGCGAGCTCGACGAGGCCGCCACGATCGACGGCGCCGGGCACCTGCGCATCTTCGCGACGATCATCCTGCCGCTGGTCCGGCCGGCGCTCGCGACCCTGGCCGTCTTCGCCTTCATGGGCAGCTGGAACAGCTTCCTGTGGCCGCTCGTCGTCATCCGCTCGCCCGAGCTGATGACGCTCCCCCTCGGGCTGGCCACGCTCCACGGCCAGTTCACCACCGAGTGGGACGTCGTGATGGCCGGCTCGGTCGTCTCCATCGTGCCGATCGCCCTCGTCTACCTGGCGGCGCAGCGGCACATCATCGCCGGCATGGCCCACACCGGGCTCAAGTAGCCGGCGACCCCACCAGCCCTCTCTCGCACCACCAGCCCCATCCCCCGCGAAGCCCCTCCTGGGCGGCGATGACGCCGTCCCCCAAGAAAGGAAGAACCATGCACCGCAGCACCACCGCCCGACGGAGGGCCACGGTCGTCGCCTCCGGTCTGGTCGCCGCCCTCGCGCTGGCCGCCTGCTCGCAGGGCTCAGCCACCAAGTCGGACGACGCCGCACCCGCCAGCGCGGGCAGCTCCGCCGCGCCGGTCACCGTCCACTACATGAACTTCTCCTCCAACGACGGGCACGAGAAGGACCTCGCAGCGATCGTCTCCGCCTTCGAGGCCGCCAACACCGACGTCAAGGTCGACGTGCAGACGCTCCCGTACGCGGACTACTTCACCGCCCTGCAGACGGCCGTCGCCGGCGGCACCGTCGCCGACGCGTTCGAGCTCAACTACGAGAACTTCGTCACCTACGCCACCAACGGCGCCCTGGCGGAGCTCAACGGAGCGAAGGCGGACGCCTACAAGCCCTCCCTGCTCGACGCCTTCGCGGTCGACGGGAAGCAGTACGGCCTGCCGGAGTCGTTCTCCAACGTCGTCCTCTTCTACAACGCCGACCTCTTCAAGGCCGCGGGCGTCGAGACTCCCACCGCCGACTGGACCTGGGCCGACGAGAAGGCGGCAGCCGACAAGCTGACCAACACCGCCGCCGGCGTCTGGGGCGACTACCAGCCGGTCTCGTTCCACGAGTTCTACAAGGCGCTCGCGCAGACCGGCGGCGAGTTCTTCAACGCGGACAAGACCAAGGCGACCTTCGCCTCACCCGAGGGCATCAAGGCCGCGACCTGGCTCGTCGGGAAGGCCGGCACGTCCATGCCGACCGAGGCCGACGGCGCCGGGACCCCGGACTTCGACTCGAAGCTGTTCCACGACGGCAAGCTCGCCATGTGGCACACCGGCATCTGGATGTTCTCCGCCAACGCCGACGCTCCGTTCGCCTGGGACATCGCCGTCGAGCCTGGTGACACCCAGAAGGCGTCAGCCATGTTCACCAACGGTGTCGCGGTCTCCGCGAAGAGCGAGGTCGCCGAGGCGGCCCAGCGCTGGGTCGAGTTCCTGACCAGCTCGGACACGACCGTCACGACGCGCCTGGCCACCTCGTGGGAGCTCCCGCCGGTCGCCGACGAGACGCAGCTGGCGTCCTACCTGGACGTCAAGCCGCCGACGAACCGTCAGGCCGTGTTCGACTCGCTCGACGCGGTCGTGCTGCCTCCCGTGATCGAGTCGCAGCAGGAGATGCAGGACATCGTCGGCGAGGAGCTCAGCAACGCCGCTGCCGGTCGCAAGACAGTCGAGGCAGCCCTGACCGACGCGCAGACCCGGGTCGACGCCCTCCTCGGCTGACCCTCGGCTGCTCCAGCAAGGGACCGGCCACCCGCACCCCGGGTGGCCGGTCCACCTCCTCGCACCAGGACGTGACATGACCGAGCTCTCCCTCGCCCTCGACCGGGCCCACCTCGCCGAGGTGGCGCGGCACAGCCACGCCGTCATCGCCGGCAACCAGGACCCCGGCGGCGCCTACCCCGCGTCCCCGACGTTCTCCGCCTACCAGGGCTACGCCTGGCTGCGCGACGGGGCCTTCACCGCCGAGGGCATGTCCCGGTACGGAGACGTCGCGTCCGTCGCCCGTTTCCACGACTGGGTCGACCGCGTGCTCACCAGCCGCGCGGACCAGGTCGCCGGACTGGTCTCCGACGCCCGTCGGGGCAAGGAACCGCCGCTCGCCGCGATGCTGCCGACGAGGTTCACGTTCGACGGCCTCAACGGCTCGGACCCGTGGTGGGACTTCCAGACCGACGGCTACGGGATGTGGCTCTGGTCGGTCGTGACGCACGCCCGACGCCACGACGTCCCGCTCGCACGGTGGGCGGCCGGCATCACCGTGGCGGTCGACTACGTCACCGCGTTCTGGGACCGCGCCTGCTACGACTGGTGGGAGGAGCACGTCGAGGCCCGGCATGTCTCGACCCTCGCCGCGCTGCACGGTGGGCTCGAGGCGGTCCTGCGCACCGGCCTGCTGGACCCGACCCGCGAGGCTGCGGCCCGAGCCGCGTCGGACGGCGCCCGTGACCTCGCCCTCGCGCAGGGCACGTCGGCCGGGCGGGCGGCCGACGCCTCCGCCCCGCACCTGACGAAGTGGCTCGGCTCGGTCGAGGTGGACGGGTCGCTCGCCGCCTGCGTCGTGCCGTTCGGTCTGGTGCCCGTCCGCTCGCCCCTCGCGCAGGCCACCCTCGACGCGGTCAGCCGCGACCTCGACGTCGACGGCGGCGTCCACCGCTTCCGGGCCGACGTGTTCTACGGCGGGGGCCAGTGGCTCCTGCTCAGCTGCCTGCTCGGCTGGAACCTCGCGGTCGCGGGGGACCGGGACGGTGCGCTCCGGCACCTGCGGTGGGTCCTCGCCCACGCGACGCCGACCGGCGACCTCCCCGAGCAGGTACCTGACCACCTGCTCCACCCGGAGAGCCGGCAGGAGTGGCTGGACCGGTGGGGGCCGGTCGCCACACCGCTCCTGTGGTCCCACGGGATGCTCCTGATCCTGGCCGACGAGCTCGGCCTCCTCACCGAGAGGTCCGTCCGATGAGCCCGGCCCTGGTTCGCACGCCCGCCGTCCAGCACCGCCCGTTCGGCATCGAGCACCCGTATGCGACGTCCGCCGACCAGCGCGTCCCCGTGCTGCCCGCCGACGGCGAGCGTGTCCGGCTCGGCGTGGTGGCAGCACCCGACGTCGTCGCCGTGACGTGCGAGTGGGACAGCGGCGAGGGTGCTGCCGAGCGGCTCGCCCTAGCTCCGGCGAGCACGTCGGCCGCTGACGCCGCTGCGCTCGCGGGCGGGGACGGCCACCTCGCCGAGGCGCAGGCCGCCCAGCTCGAGTCCGACGGTGCGTGGTCGGTCACCTCCCCGCCGGTCCGCGCGGGCGAGGCAGTGCGCTACCGCTTCGTCTCGCAGACCAAGGACGGCGACAGCGAGGTCACCGCGTGGTTCTCGGTCTCGGCCGGTACCTGGTCCGGTGACGGCGGCCTGCTGACGGTTGGCGGGGTGCCGGCCTGCGCCCACCCGCGAGTCGTCCCAGGGAGCGTCGCCTGGCTGCGCGACGCCGACGGCCTGCAGCGGGTCCGGTTCGCCCTCCGGCTCGCGGACGCCGAGCACGTCGTCGGCTTCGGCGAGCGGTTCGACGCCGTCGACCAGCGAGGACGTCGCCTCGATGCCGTCGTGTTCGAGCAGTACAAGTCGCAGGGCGCGCACGGGCGGACCTACCTGCCCATGCCCTTCGCGCACGTCGTCGGCGGGGACGGCTGGGGCTTCCACGTCCGGACGTCGCGTCGGACGTGGTTCGACGTCGGTGCGAGCGCGCCCGACCGGCTCGTCGTCG
>DASXVR010000109.1:0-2124 GCA_036504175.1 Actinotalea sp.
CGCCGACGACGACCCGCTGCGCTGGCTCGTCTCGATGACGATCGTCACGGGCGGCCCCTCCACGGACGACCCGGCCCTCGCGGAGATCCACGACCGCGCGCCCGTCATCCTCGACCGCTCGCTGTGGGACGCCTGGCTCGACCCCCGGCAGACCGACCCGGCCGCGGCGCTCGACCTGCTCGCGAGGCCGCCCGGTGCCCTCGTCGCCACCCCGGTCTCCACCGCCGTCAACCACGTGGGGACCGACGGTCCCGAGCTCATCGAGCCCGTCGAACCAGCCTGACCGGTCGCAGGGTCCCCAGCCCCGCCATCGCGCGGGGCGGCTGCACCTCGACCTCGAACTCCCCCGCCAGCGTCGCGGCCGTCGCCTCGTCCAGGAACACGGTGCCGGGGTGCGCCTCGGCGGTCAGGCGCGCAGCGAGGTTGACCGACGGCCCGAACACGTCACCGAACCGGGACAGGACCCGGCCCCACACCAGGCCGATCCGCACCGGCGAGGCCGAGCCCGAGCCCAGGACGTCGGCCAGACCGAGGGCGACGTCGGCGCCCGTGGCGGCGTCGTCGGCCACGAACAGGACGGCGTCACCGATCGTCTTGACGACCCTGCCCCCCGCCGAGGTGACCACGTCACGCGCCTGCGACTCGAAGGCCTGGACGAACTCGGCGAGGTCGTGGGAGGTGAGCGCGGCCGTGCGAACCGTGAACGAGACGATGTCCGCGAAGCCCACCGCCCGGGCCAGCGGGAGCTCGTCGGAGGACTCCGTCACGTGGCTCAGAGCGAACTCGGCGGCGAAGCGGGCGGCCGAGACGGCCATGTGGCGCCGCCAGGCGTGGACGAGCTGGGCCTCGAGCAGGGGCACGAGCTCGGGCAGCCGGTCGAGGAGGAGGAGCCGAGCCGTGACGTCGTCGAGCTCGTACCGCTCGACCAGGTGCTCGACGATCGCCTCGGCCTGCCAGACGGCCAGCCGGTCAGCCGTGTGCCCGGCGGACCTGACCAGGGACACGGCGGTGCGCTCGGACACCTCGTAGCGGTCCCGCGCCTCGACCGTCAGGGCGATGAGCCTCGCGTCCTGCTCGGTGAAGGCGACGGCCTCCGGTGCGGTGGTGGGCAGCCCCAGGGCCTGCCAGGTGAGCCGCACGTCCTCGACGCTGGCGTGGGCGCGCTCCGCCACCTGCGCGATCGTCAGGGTGCGTGGGCCACCCAGCAGCTCGTCCTCGAGCCTGCTCAACGTCGAGCGCTGATCGGGTGAACCCTCGTCCGGCACCTGGTCAGGCTAGTTCACCGGTCACGGGGCGCTCCCGGCGCCGTGGCCCTCGGGTGCTCCCGGGGGTCACGGGGCGCTCCCGGCGCCGTGGCCCTCGGGTGCTCCCGGCGCCGGGCGCAGGTGGTGGACGTCCCCGGCGAGCACCGTGACCGTCCGGCCCTCGACGTCGACCAGCTCGAGCGCACCCTCGGCGGACAGCCCGCTCGCGACGCCCTCGACATGGCCCCCACCCGGCAGCTCGACCTGGACCGCGGAGCCGATCGTGCCGCAGGCGGCGACGCACAGCGCCGTCACGGCGGCGTCGCCGGCGCGCCACGCGTCGTCGAGGTGGACGAGGTGCGACATCAACGACGCGAGCAGCGACGTCCTGTCCACGTCACCCGCCGCAAGCTCATCGCCCGCCGTCCTACCGGCCTGGCCCTCGCCGACGAGCCGGAGCGACGTGGCACTCGGCACGGGCAGCTCGTCGGCCGTCTGCGAGACGTTCACGCCGATGCCCACCACCACCCCCGGTCCGGTGGGCGTGGTCACCAGCTCGCTGAGCACGCCGGCGACCTTGCGCTGGACGCCCCACCCGGCCAGGGCCGTCCCGTCGGGTGCGCTGACCAGCACGTCGTTGGGCCACTTCACCGACGCGGTGACGCCGAGGTCGGCGAGCGCTCTCACCACCGCCACCCCCGCGAGGAGCGGCACCCAGCCGAACCGCTCCAGCCGCACGCCGGGCCGCAGGAGGACCGAGAAGGTCAGGGCCGCCCCCTGGGGCGTCGTCCACGTCCGTCCAGCCCGGCCCCGTCCGGCCTGCTGGTGGTCGGTCACGAGCACCGAACGGTCCGGCCACGCGCCCGGGTCTGCGGCGACG
>DASXVR010000110.1:0-2307 GCA_036504175.1 Actinotalea sp.
TCCGACGTGGTTGAACACGCCGTCGAGCACCACCCGCAGACCGCGCTCGTGGGCAGCGGCGACGAGCGCGTCCAGGTCCCCCTCGTCGCCCAGCCGCGCGTCGATCCGCAGGTGGTCGACGGTGTCGTAGCCGTGGGTCTCGGAGGCGAAGACGGGCCCGAGCATGAGGCCGGACAGGCCCAGCTCGACGACGTAGTCCAGCCAGGCCGTCAGGTGCGGGAGGCGGTGGACGGGCTCGGCATCCACCGGCAGGGCGACCGGCTCGGCGCCGACGAACCCCAGCGGGTACACGTGCCACCACATCGCGTGATCGACCCACTGCGGCATCGCGGCTCCCCGTCCCGTCCGACCCCCGGCGTCGCGCCGGTGATCATCCCGACACCGTAACGAGGTCGTCCGCACTGCGGGACCTCGGTCCCTCGTCGGAATACCCCCCCGGGGTACTGTGGTTGGTACGGAGGACGAGCACCAGGAGGACGCATGGCCGGCTACAGCGGCAGCAAGGACGACTACCTCAAGCGGCTGCGCCGTATCGAGGGCCAGGTCCGCGGGATCGCCCGCATGGTCGACGAGGACGTCTACTGCATCGACATCCTCACCCAGGTCGCCGCGGTCACCAAGGCGCTGCAGGCCGTGAGCCTCGGCCTGGTGGAGGACCACCTGGGCCACTGCGTCGTGAACGCGGCGCGGGAGTCGGAGGAGGCCGGCGACGCCAAGGTGCGCGAGGCCGCCGACGCGATCGCCCGCCTGGTCCGGTCCTGAGCGCGAGCACCCACCCAACCTGATCAGCAGAACCAGCAGAACCATCGACGAGAGGCCAGCACCATGAGCACGCAGACAGTCACCATCAACGTCGCCGGGATGACCTGCGGCCACTGCGTCCGCTCCGTCCAGGAGGAGGTCGGCGCCATCGCCGGGGTGACCGACGTCGCCGTCGAGCTCGTCGCGGGCGGCGAGTCGCAGGTCCGCATCAGTTCCACCGAGCCGCTGACCGACGACGACATCCGCGGGGCGATCGTCGAGGCCGGCTACACGCTGGTCGGAACCTCGGTGGTGGGCTGAGTGACCACCCAGGACGCCCGCAGCGACGCCGTCGTAGGCACGGCCCCGGCCGCCGCGACCACCCCACCGAGCGCGCTCGCACAGACCGCCACAGCACCCCTCGCCGTGCTGGACCTGGCCGTCGGCGGCATGACCTGCGCGTCATGCGTCGCCCGCGTCGAGAAGAAGATCAACCGGGTCCCAGGTGCGACCGCGACCGTGAACCTGGCCACCGAGTCCGCGCACGTCGAGCTGACTGAGGCCGTCGACCCGGCGGCCATCGTCAAGGCCGTCGAGAGCGCCGGATACACGGCCCGCGTGATGCGCAACAGCGCGGCGGTGAAGCCGGCCGGGCACTCCGGCATGACCGCCGCCGAGCACGCCCTCATGGGCCACTCCATGGGTGAGGGCCAGACCATGGACGACGAGGAGGACACGTCGGCTCCTGTCGTCGACCGCGGGGACTACCTGCGCCGTCGCCTCCAGGTCGCGGCCGTCCTCGCCGTCCCCGTCGTGCTGCTCTCGATGGTGCCCGCCCTGCAGTTCCGGGGCTGGCAGTGGGTCGTCACCGTCCTGGCGCTGCCGGTCGTCACCTGGGCGGCGTGGCCGTTCCACCGGGCCGCCGCACGCGCCGCCCGCCACGGCGCCTCGACCATGGACACCCTCGTCTCCCTCGGCATCATCGCCGCGACCGGCTGGTCGCTGTGGGCGGTCCTGTTCGGCGGCGCGGGTGAGCTCGGGCTGCAGATGGAGCCCACGCTCGTGCCGGCCGCGGGCAACGGGGACATGAGCGTGCCCGAGCTGTACTTCGAGGTCGCAGCCGTCGTCACGACGTTCCTGCTGGCCGGCCGCTACGCCGAGCACCGCTCCCGCCGCCGTGCCGGTGACGCCCTGCGCTCGCTACTCTCCCTGGGCGCGACCGACGTCGCGCTGCTCGCCACGGACTCCTCGGGTGCACGGGTCGAGATGCGCGTGCCGACCGCGTCGCTCGTCGTCGGCGACCTGTTCGCCGTGCGGCCGGGGGAGAAGGTCGCCACCGACGGCGTCGTCCTCGAGGGCTCGAGCGCCGTGGACACCTCGCTGCTCACCGGTGAGCCGGTCCCTGTCGACGTCGGACCCGGCTCGCCGGTCACCGGCGCGACGGTCAACACGTCCGGCTACCTCGTCGTACGCGCCACGCGGGTGGGGGAGGAGACGATGCTCGCCCAGATCGGGCGGCTCGTCACCCAGGCCCAGACCGGCAAGGCGCCGGTCCAGCGGCTCGCC
>DASXVR010000111.1:0-19190 GCA_036504175.1 Actinotalea sp.
GCCCAGCCGGTCACCGCGTGCAGGAGGCGGGGGTCGGCGTCCGCCCTCACCTCGAGCGTTCCCCGGGCGGAGGTGGCGACGACGGCAGGGGTCACGGCCGGCTCCTCCTGGTGGCGCAGCGCGGCGCTCAGGTGCGCCTCGAGCTGGGCCGCGAGCCGGGCACCGTCGGCCAGCGTGGTTCCCGTCGCCGGGTGCACGGTGACCCGGACGCTGCCGGACCCGGCGACCAGCTGCTGCGTGGTGCCGGCGGCCAGCACCCGGCCGTGGTCCACGACGACGACGTGGTCGGCCAGCTCCTCGGCCTCAGCCATCTGGTGGGTGGTAATCACGATCGTCGTGCCGGCCGCCCTGAGCTCGCGGACGAGGTCCCAGACGGCGTGGCGGCTCTGCGGGTCCATCCCGGCGCTGGGCTCGTCGAGGAACACCAGCTGCGGGTCCCCGACCAGGGCGGCGGCGAGGGCCAGCCGCTGACGCTCCCCGCCAGAGAGGCGCCGTACCTGGGTCCGGGCGAAGCCGTCCAGCCCGAGCCGGTCGCTCAGCTCGCGCACGTCGCGGGGTCGCGCGTACATCGCGGCGACGTGCCGGAGCGCCTCGGCCGCGGGCACGGTGCTGGGCAGCCCGCCGTCCTGGAGCATCACGCCCACCCGCGGCCGCAGGGACCGGCGGTCCCGCACCGGGTCCAGGCCGAGGACGCTGACCGACCCTCCGTCCGGGCGGCGCAGCCCTTCGCAGCACTCGACCGTGGTGGTCTTGCCCGCCCCGTTCGGTCCGAGGAGCGCCGTCACCTCACCCGCAGGGGCGACGAGGTCGACACCTCTGACGGCCTCGTTCGAGCCGTAGCGCTTGACCAGGCCGCGCACGACCACGGCGGGCGCCGGGCCGGCTGGGGTGTCGCGGGCCGTCGAGGGGAGCACGACCGGAGTCTAGGTGTCGCGCGTGCGGGAGGCGCCCGTCCCGGCGGAGTCCGCGCTGGTGAGGCGACCCTTCGTTGCGTGGAAGCAATTCGACAACAAGTATGTTGCCTATATACGCGCGTCCTGACCTGGTCGCTGCGTGCTGACCGACGAGGCGAGAGGGAGGGCACCGCGTGACGACTGCCTCGATCTCCCTGCCCGTCGTGGACGCCACCGACCGGAGCACGCGCGAGCGCATCCTGCGCCTGGTCGTCGAAGAGGGTCCCGTCTCGGTGCACGACCTCGCACGTGACCTCGATCTGACGGCCGCGGGGGTCCGCCGTCACGTCGCGGCCCTCGAGGAGGACGGGCTGATCACGGTCCACACCGTCGCCGCCCACGGACAGCCGCGCCGCGGTCGTCCGGCGAGGCGCTACGTCGCGACCGACCGCGGCCAGGCGTCGTTGAGCAGCGCCTACGCCGACCTGGCCACCGACGCGCTCGCGTTCCTCGCCCGGCTGGCGGGCGACGAGGCGGTCGAGGCGTTCGCCGCCCAGCAGGTGGCGGACCTCGAGAAGCACCTGCTCCGCGCGATCGACTCGTCCTCCGACGACGTGGCAGCCCGGGTCGAGTCCCTCGCGGCCGGCCTCGCGGCGCAGGGCTACGCTGCCTCGGCCCGGCCGGTGCCGGGGGGACGCGCGGTCCAGCTGTGCCAGGGCCACTGCCCGGTACGCGACGTCGCTGCGCAGTTCCCCCAGCTGTGCGAGGCCGAGACCCGACTCTTCTCCCAGCTGCTGGGCGTGCACGTCCAGCGGCTGTCCACCCTGGCCGCAGGTGGCCACGTCTGCACGACCCACGTCCCCATCGGGACCACGCCGACGCTCGCGAGCAACGCGACCGTCCCGCCGACCTTCGTTCGACCAGCAACCGACAGTCCCGCACCTGCGGCGACCGTGGAGGGAACACGATGAGCGCACCCACCGAACCGATGACCCAGGACGAGGCGATCATCGCCTCGATCGGCGGCTACGGCTACGGCTGGCACGACTCCGACGCCGCGGGCATGTCCGCACAGCGGGGCCTCTCCGAGGCAGTCGTGCGGAACATCTCGACTCTCAAGAGCGAGCCCGAGTGGATGCTCAAGACGCGCCTGCGGTCCCTGCGCCTCTTCGAGAAGAAGCCCATGCCCAACTGGGGCTCGGACCTGTCGGGCATCGACTTCGACAACATCAAGTACTTCGTCCGGTCCACCGAGAAGCAGGCCACCAGCTGGGAGGACCTGCCCGAGGACATCAAGAACACCTACGACCGCCTGGGCATCCCGGAGGCCGAGAAGCAGCGGCTCGTCGCCGGCGTCGCGGCCCAGTACGAGTCCGAGGTGGTCTACCACCAGATCCAGGAGAGCCTCGAGGAGCAGGGCGTCATCTTCGTGGACACCGACACGGGTCTGCGCGAGTACCCCGAGATCTTCCAGCAGTACTTCGGCTCGGTGATCCCGCCCGGGGACAACAAGTTCGCGGCGCTCAACACGGCCGTGTGGTCGGGTGGCTCGTTCATCTACGTCCCGCCGGGCGTGCACGTCGACATCCCGCTCCAGGCGTACTTCCGGATCAACACCGAGAACATGGGCCAGTTCGAGCGGACGCTGATCATCGCCGACGAGGGCTCGTACGTGCACTACGTCGAGGGCTGCACGGCGCCGGTCTACTCCAGCGACTCGCTGCACTCGGCAGTCGTCGAGATCATCGTCAAGAAGAACGCCCGCGTGCGCTACACGACGATCCAGAACTGGTCCAACAACGTCTACAACCTGGTGACCAAGCGAGCGACCGCCGCCGAAGGAGCCACCATGGAGTGGGTCGACGGCAACATCGGCTCCAAGGTGACCATGAAGTACCCGGCGATCTACCTCATGGGTGAGCACGCCAAGGGCGAGACCCTGTCCATCGCCTTCGCGGGCGAGGGTCAGCACCAGGACGCCGGCGCCAAGATGGTCCACGCCGCGCCCCACACGTCGTCCTCCATCGTGTCGAAGTCGGTCGCTCGTGGCGGCGGGCGCACGTCGTACCGCGGTCTCGTGCAGATCCTCGAGGGGGCCGAGCACTCGACGTCGAACGTCCTGTGCGACGCCCTGCTCGTCGACCAGATCTCCCGCTCGGACACCTACCCCTACGTCGACGTCCGCGAGGACGACGTCTCGATGGGTCACGAGGCGACGGTCTCCCGCGTGAGCGAGGAGCAGCTGTTCTACCTCAGGTCTCGGGGACTGGCCGAGAACGAGGCCATGGCGATGATCGTCCGTGGGTTCGTCGAGCCGATCGCCCGCGAGCTGCCGATGGAGTATGCGCTCGAGCTCAACCGCCTGATCGAGCTGCAGATGGAAGGGTCAGTCGGCTGATGGCCCTACCGTCCCTGAGCGGGCCGCCGTCCGGCGACCGTTTCTCTTCCAGCACGTCAACCCCCAGCGGAGAGGCTCCACCAACCACGATGTCCGGCGACCTGGCCAGCGATGTCTCCACCGACCTGTCCACCGACCACAGCCGGGCCGTCAGCGACGGCGCCCATACGCACGGCCGCGGCGGGACCCCGCAGACGTCCCGTGCGGGGCGGCTGACGTCGTTCGACCCGGCCGACTTCCCCGTCCCGACCGGTCGCGAGGAGGAGTGGCGGTTCTCGCCGGTGGCTCGCCTGGCCCCGCTCTTCGACAGCGCGGGTCTCGGGCTGACCGGCACCGGCACCCAGGTGACGGTGGTGAACCCGCACGAGGTGCGGGTCGAGATCGTCGCGCGCGGCGACGCCCGCCTGGGCACCGCCGGACGGCCGGGGGACCGTACCGCCGCGACCGCCTGGGCCTCGTTCCGTGAGGCCACGGTCGTCACCATCCCTGCGCAGGCGGTCGCCTCGGCGGCGACGAGCATCCGGGTCGAGGGCACGGGGGACGCCACCGAGGACCCGTCGGCGGTCCACCTGGTGCTGCGCGCCGAGGAGCTCAGCGAGGCGATCGTGATCGTGGACCACGTCGGCGCCGCCACCATCAGCGAGACGGTCGAGATCATCGCCGAGGCCGGTGCCCACCTGACGGTGGTCTCGATCCACGACTGGGACGCGGGTTCGGTGCACACCTCGGCCCACCGCATCCGGATCGGCCGCGACGCGAGCGTCAAGCACATCGTCGTCACCCTCGGCGGGGACGTCGTGCGGGTCACCCCCGACGCCGAGTTCACCGGACCTGGCGGGTCGCTCGAGTCGCTCGGCCTCTACTTCGCGGATGCGGGGCAGCACCAGGAGCACCGCCTGTTCGTCGACCACGCGGTCGAGTCCTGCCGCTCGCGCGTGGCGTACAAGGGTGCCCTCCAGGGCGCCGGCGCCCACACGGTGTGGGTGGGGGACGTCCTCATCCGTGCCAACGCCGAGGGCACCGACACCTACGAGCTCAACCGCAACCTCGTCCTGTCCGACGGTGCCCGCGCGGACTCCGTGCCCAACCTGGAGATCGAGACCGGGCTCATCGAGGGCGCGGGCCACGCGTCGGCCACGGGACGCTTCGACGACGAGCAGCTCTTCTACCTGCGGGCCCGCGGGATCCCCGAGCCCGAGGCCCGGCGGCTCGTCGTGCGCGGCTTCTTCGCCGACCTCATCCACCAGATCGGTGTCCCGGCGATCGAGGAGCGCCTCACGGCGGCGATCGACGCCGAGCTCGAGCGCAGCATGGCCGACCTGACCCCGGCAGCGGTGCTCCCGGAGCTGGCGGAGGCGACAGCCGGTGGGGTGGCCGAGTGAGCGCTCAGCTCGCCTGCCTGGCGTCCGACGTCGAGCCCGGCACGGCCCTGCGGGTCGAGCTGGAGGGGCCTGACGGTCCCGTCCCGGTCGCCGTCGTGCGTGACGAGGAGGGTGACCTCCACGCGATCTCCGACATCTGCTCCCACGGGCAGGTGTCGCTGTCCGACGGTGACGTCGTGGACTGCACGATCGAGTGCTGGCTCCACGGCTCGACCTTCGACCTGCGCACCGGCGCACCCCTGGCACTTCCGGCGACCCGTCCGGTCCCCGTCTACCCCGTGACCGTCGACGGCGAGCGTGTGCTCGTCGACGTCGACGTCACCGTCAACGCCTAGGAGAACCTGATGTCCACCCTGGAGATCCGCGACCTGCACGTCAGTGTCGAGACGAAGGAGGGCGCCAAGCCCATCCTGCGCGGTGTCGACCTCGTCGTCGCCAGCGGCGAGACGCACGCGATCATGGGGCCCAACGGCTCCGGCAAGTCGACCCTCGCCTACTCCCTCGCCGGTCACCCGAAGTACCAGGTGACCTCCGGCTCGGTGACGATGGACGGCAAGGACGTCCTGGCCATGACCGTGGACGAGCGTGCGCGTGCCGGGCTGTTCCTCGCCATGCAGTACCCCGTCGAGGTCCCCGGCGTGTCGGTGACCAACTTCCTGCGCACCGCCAAGACGGCCATCGACGGCGAGGCGCCCGCGCTGCGGCACTGGGTCAAGGACGTCCGGACCGCGATGGACGCGCTGCGCATGGACCCGTCGTTCGCGAACCGCAACGTCAACGAGGGCTTCTCCGGCGGGGAGAAGAAGCGCCACGAGATCCTGCAGATGGAGCTCCTCAAGCCCAGGTTCGCCATCCTCGACGAGACCGACTCCGGCCTGGACGTCGACGCGCTGCGCATCGTCTCCGAGGGCGTCAACAGGGTCCGCTCGACCGGTGAGGTCGGCGTGCTGCTGATCACCCACTACACGCGGATCCTGCGCTACATCGAGCCCGACTTCGTCCACGTCTTCGTCGACGGGCGGATCGCCGAGGAGGGCGGCCCGGAGCTCGCCGACCAGCTCGAGGCCGAGGGCTACGACAGGTTCCTGGCCACCACCGCCTGAGCACGGGACACGTGCCCGGTCCACATCCGCACCCACGAGGGGAAGCACGCACATGACAGCCGTGGTGGAGCCGCACGCGGCGAGGTCGGGCGCGGTCCTGACCGCCGCCGAGCTCGCCGCCGTGCGAGCGGACTTCCCCCTGCTCACCCGCACGGTGCGCGACGGGCGGCCGCTGGTGTACCTGGACTCGGCGGCGACGTCGCAGAAGCCCGACGTCGTCCTGGACGCCGAGCAGGACTTCTACCTGCAGCGCAACGCCGCCGTGCACCGCGGTGCCCACCAGCTCGCCGAGGAGGCCACCGAGGCCTTCGAGAACGCCCGTTCCGAGGTCGCCGGCCTGGTCGGGGTGAGCAGCGGTGAGATCGTCTGGACGAGCAACGCGACGGCGGGCCTGAACCTGGTCGCGTACGCGCTGTCCAACGCCACGCTCGGCCGCGGGGGACATGCGGCGCGCCGGTTCGCCCTGGCACCCGGTGACGAGATCCTGGTGACCGAGGCCGAGCACCACGCGAACCTCGTGCCCTGGCAGGAGCTGTGCGCGCGGACGGGCGCGGTGCTGCGCTGGATCGAGGTGGACGACCACGGGCGCCTGCGCACCGAGCAGCTCGCCGACCGGGTGACCGACCGGACCCGGGTGGTGGCCGTCAGCCACGCGTCGAACGTCACCGGGGCGGTGACGGACGTGGCGGCCTTCGTGGCGCGCGCGCGGGAGGTCGGTGCCCTGACTGTCCTGGACGCGTGCCAGACGGTGCCCAACCTGCCCGTGGACCTGCGGGCCCTGGGCGTGGACTTCGCAGCCTTCTCCGGGCACAAGATGCTCGGCCCGACAGGCGTGGGCGCGCTCTACGGGCGCCGCGAGCTGCTCGAGGCGCTGCCCCCCGTCACCACGGGTGGCTCGATGGTCGAGGTCGTCACCATGGAGACGACGACGTACGCGCCGCCGCCGCAGCGGTTCGAGGCGGGCTCGCAGATGGTCGCCCAGGCGGTCGGGATGGGTGCCGCGGCGCGCTACCTGTCCGACCTCGGCATGGAGGCCGTCGCAGCCCACGAGTCGCAGATCGCCGGTCTCCTGCTCGACGCGGTCGCCGCCGTCCCGGGTGTGCGCGTGATCGGCCCCACGGACAACCGTGACCGCCTCGCAGCCGTGTCCTTCGTCGTCGACGGCGTGCACGCGCACGACGTGGGCCAGGTCCTCGACGACGCCGGCGTGGCCGTGCGGGTCGGTCACCACTGCGCGCAGCCCCTGCACCGCCGGTTCGGCGTCGCCGCGAGCGCGCGGGCGTCGGCAGCCGTCTACACGACACCCGAGGAGGTCGCGGTGTTCGGCGCGGCGCTGGCGACGGTACGGCCCTTCTTCGGCCTGAGTGACGCGGGTGCAGCGTGAGCAGCCCGATGGAGCAGCTCTACCAGCAGCTCATCCTCGACCACGCCAAGCACCCGCAGGGCAAGGGCCTGGCCGAGCCGTTCGACGCCGAGTCCTTCCAGGTCAACCCGACGTGCGGTGACCAGGTGCGGCTGCGCGTGCAGCTCTCCACCCGCAGTGCTGAGGGCACGCCCGGCGCCGACGGCACGCCCGTGATCGAGCGGGTGAGCTGGGACGGTCAGGGCTGCTCGATCTCGCAGGCCTCGGTCTCCGTGATGACCGACCTCGTGACGGGCTCGGGCGTCCCCGAGGCCGAGGAGATCGGTCAGCGGTTCCGCGACCTGATGCACGCTCGAGGCAAGGGCCTCGACGAGGACGCCGAGGACCTCCTCGGCGACGCCACCGCCTTCACCGGCGTGGCCCGATACCCCGCACGGATCAAGTGCGCCCTGCTCGGCTGGATGGCGCTGCGCGATGCGCTCGTCCAGGCCGGCGTCGCAGGCGCGAGCCAGGAGGACTCATGAGCATCACCGCACCGGGCACCACGCCCACACCGCCGAGCGCCGCTGACGTGGAGGAGGCGCTGCGCGACGTCATCGACCCCGAGCTCGGGATCAACGTCGTCGACCTGGGGCTGATCTACGGCGTCGTCGTCGACCAGAACAACCACGCCGTGATCGACATGACCCTGACCTCGGCGGCCTGCCCGCTGACGGACGTCATCGAGGACCAGTCGGCCGCTGCTCTGGACGGCCTGGTCGACGGCTTCCGCATCAACTGGGTGTGGATGCCGCCGTGGGGCCCGGAGAAGATCACCGACGACGGCCGCGAGCAGCTGCGGGCGCTCGGCTTCAACATCTGACCTGCAGGAGCCACCGCGCTGCTGTCGGTCAGAGGTCCGTTGCCGAGAACGTGTCGCAGGCCTGGAGCGTGCCCTCGTTGTACCCCTTGGCGAACCAGCTCTGACGCTGGGCGCTCGAGCCGTGGGTCCATGCGTCGGGGTTGACCCCGCCACCGGACTGCTGCTGGATGTGGTCGTCGCCGACCGCCTTGGCTGCCGACAGCGCCTGCTCGAGCTCGGCGTCGGTGATCGGGTCGAGGAACACCTGACCGGTGTCGGGGTCGACCTCCTTGGACGCGTGGCCGACCCAGATGCCCGCGTAGCAGTCGGCCTGGAGCTCGACCCGGACCGAGTCCGACTCCGCACCGGTGCCCTGGCGTCCGGCCTTGTCCATCACGCCGGTGATCTGCTGGATGTGGTGCCCGTACTCGTGCGCCACCACGTACTCCTCGGCCAGCGGTCCGCCCTTGGCGCCGAAGCGGCTCTGCAGAAGGTCGTAGAAGCCCAGGTCGATGTAGATCGTCTGGTCGGTGGGGCAGTAGAAGGGCCCGGTGGAGGCGGACGCGTCGCCGCAGCCCGTGGTCGTCGCCTCCTGGAAGCTGACCACCGGCGGCTGGACGAAGGTCGCTCCGGCCGCCGCGACGGTCTCCGCCCAGTACGTGTCGAGGGACTGGATGGTCGCGTTCAGGCGGCAGTCACGCTTGGTGTTCGCATCCTGGGCGGAGCACGTACCGATGGTGCCCTCCTGCGTGGTGCCACCACCGGCACCCGCGGGGTTCTGGAGCTGGTCGACGACGGGGGAGAGGTTCACCCCGGTGAACTGGTAGATGAGGAAGACCGCGAGCCCGAGGACCCCGGCACCCCCTCCGATCGCCACGCCGCGCCCACCGCTGCGGGTCTGGACACGTCCGCCCTCGAAGCTGCCACCCTCGTGAAAGGTCATAGGGGTCACCGTAGGGTGGCCGGGCCGTGACGGCACCCGGTGAAGACCTGTCAGTCGCCCACGCCGCGTGCGGTCAGGGCCTCCCCGGTGAGCCGTGCGCGTGCCACCGTCCGGATCGCGAACGGGACGAGCTGGGCCCTCGGCGAGCGTTCGAGACCCCGGGCACGTGCGGCGTCGCGCACCTCGCCGAAGAGGTCACCCAGCGCGGGGATGGTCCGCAGCATCAGCGCCACGGCCAGCCCGAAGGCCTCCGGGTCGACGCCGAGGCGCCGCAGTGGCCGCACCGCGCGGGTCAGCAGGTCCAGGAGCACGTCCGTCGGTGTGGTTGCGGTGACCACCGTCGCCGCGAGGACCATGGTGACGAGGTCCGCGGAGACCTCCGCGCCGACGGCCCAGCCGCGCTGCCAGGTCTGGTACGCGAACAGGGCTGCCGCCGTCACCAGGACACCGGCCAGGCCGCGCAGGGTCGAGCGCCACGGCAACCGGGCGAGGACGGCCAGCGCGACGGTCGCCAGCAGCAGCGCCGCGGCGGTCCCGGGGCCCCGCAGCACCACCAGGGCCACGGCGAGGGCCGTCAGGGCGCCCAGACGCAGCCAGACCGGTGCCCGGTGCACCACGCTGCTCCCCGGCCGGTACAGCCCCAGGGGTGAGCTCCACGTCGTCACCGGACGGCCATCAGGCTGCGGTAGGACGAGACAGCCTCCCCGGGGTCCCCGTCGAAGACGACGCTCCCGTGGTCGATGACGAGGACCCTCTCGGCGCGCAGCGCCGCGTCGAGGTCGTGCGTCACCTGCAGGACCTGCGCGGTCAGGCCGTCGAGCAGGTCGTCGACCACCCGGCGCCACCGCAGGTCGAGCAGTGTCGTCGGCTCGTCGCAGACGAGGACGCGCGGGTCCGTCGCGAGCACCCCCGCGAGCGCGAGCAGCTGCTTCTGACCGCCCGAGAGCGCGTGCACCGGGGTGTGCAGGTGGTCCGCGAGGCCGAACCGTGACAGCACCTCGGCGGCCCGGTCAGCCCGTTCGCGCGCGTCCCGGACGGTCCGGCGGAGCGAGAGGGCCACGTCCTCGATCACGGTGGGCATGACCAGCTGGGCATCGGGGTCGGTGAAGACGAAGCCGACCTGCGCCCGCACGGCCGGCCCGTGCGAGGCGACGTCCAGACCGCAGGTGCGTACCGACCCGCTCGTCGGGAGGCGCAGGCCGTTCACCAGGCGTGCCAGGGTCGACTTCCCGGAGCCGTTGGCACCGATCACCGCGACCCGCTGCTCGGTCAGCGCGCAGGTCACCGGCGCGAGCAGGGTTCGCGTGCCGGCGCCCCGGGGCCCGTCGACGAAGACCTCGACCCCCGCACCGTCGAACTCGATCAAGGGTCAGCGCCGGTCCAGCAGGTCGGGGAACGCCCGGTGCACGCTCGCCGCGACGACGGCCGCGAGCACGAGCTTGACGGCGTCGAACGCGAGGAACGCGTTGTTGATGACGATCCCCTCGGCAAGGCTGACGCCGATCCGTGCGGCCAGCACGGGCACCCCCACCGCGTAGATGACCAGCGAGCCGAGCACCCCCGCGGCGAGGATCACGCCGGTGCGCACGGCCCAGCCGCGCCGGCCCACCCGCTCGACGACGAGGCCGACGAGCCATGCCGCGAGCGGGAAGGCGAGCAGGTAGCCGAGCGTCACCTTGCCGAACGTCGCCGGACCGCCCACCCCCTGGGCGAAGATCGGCAGGCCGGCGAAGCCCACAGCGAGGTAGAGCAGCACCGCGAGGGCGCCGCGTCGTGCACCCAGCACGGCACCCGCGAGGATGACGGCGAAGGTCTGCAGCGTGATCGGGGCGCCTGCCGGTCCGACGGGCACGGACAGCAAGGAGCAGACGGCCAGCAGGGCGGCGAAGGTGCCGATCAGGGCGATGTCGGCCGTCGACACGCTGCGCGTTGCGCGCGGTGCGGTCAGGGCGGTGGCGTCGTTCTCGGGCGTGAGAGGCATGGGTCCCCCAGGACGTGGTCGGGTGCTGCTCGGTCGCGACTCGCGGCAGTGCCAGGCGGGCGAGGACGCCCTGGAGCGGTATTCGGCTCGGTCGTCACGCTAGCCGGTCGTAGGATGAGCGACGTTTGTGCCCGCCCACAAGGCGGCTGGGCACCGGTCGGAGGAAACCTCAGTGATCACCGCGCATGACGTCGAGCTCCGCATCGGGGTCCGTGTGCTCCTCGAGAAGGCTTCCTTCCGCATCGCCTCGGGCGACCGGATCGGTCTCGTCGGCCGCAACGGCGCCGGGAAGACCACCCTGACCCGGGTCCTGGCGGGTGAGGGGCAGTCCACCGGCGGGCAGGTGGTGCGCACGGGCGACGTCGGCTACCTCCCGCAGGACCCCCGCACCGGCGACCTGGACGTCATCGCCACGGACCGCATCCTCTCGGCCCGGGGCCTGGACGAGATCGTGCGCTCGATGCGTACGACCGAGGGTGCGATGGCCAGCGCCGACGACGAGACCCGGGACGCCGCCATGGAGCGGTACTCGCGGCTCGAGACCCGGTTCGTCGCCGCCGGCGGGTACGCCGCGGAGAGCGAGGCCAGCCGGATCGCCTCGAACCTCGGGCTCGAGGAGCGGGTGCTCGGGCAGCCGCTCGGAACCCTCTCGGGTGGTCAGCGACGCCGGGTCGAGCTCGCCCGGATCCTCTTCTCGGGTGCCGAGACGCTGCTCCTCGACGAGCCCACGAACCACCTCGACGCCGACTCGATCGTCTGGCTGCGGGACTACCTCTCCTCGTACTCCGGCGGCTTCCTGGTCATCAGCCACGACGTCGACCTCGTGCGCACGACGGTGAACAAGGTCTTCCACCTGGACGCCAACCGCGGCGAGCTCGACCAGTACAACCTGGGCTGGGACGCCTACCTCGCCCAGCGCGAGACGGACGAGCGACGCCGCAAGCGTGAGCGCGCGAACGCCGAGAAGAAGGCGTCGGTGCTGCTCGCGCAGGCCGACAAGATGCGCGCCAAGGCGACCAAGGCTGTGGCCGCCCAGAACATGGCCCGCCGTGCCGAGCGGCTGCTGTCCGGGCTCGAGTCCGAGCGCGCGTCGGACAAGGTCGCCCGTCTCCGCTTCCCCGACCCGGCCCCCTGCGGACGTACCCCGCTCACCGCGACCGGCCTGAGCAAGTCCTACGGCTCGCTCGAGGTGTTCACGGACGTGGACCTCGCCGTGGACCGCGGCAGCCGGGTCGTGGTGCTCGGCCTGAACGGTGCGGGCAAGACGACGTTGCTGCGGGTGCTGGCAGGCGTCGAGAAGGCCGACACCGGCGACGTCGTGCCCGGCCACGGTCTGAAGATCGGCTACTACGCGCAGGAGCACGAGACCCTCGACACCGAGCTGACGGTCGTGGAGAACCTGCGTCACGCGGCGCCCGACCTGACCGACACCCAGGTGCGGTCGGTGCTGGGCTCGTTCCTCTTCTCGGGCGACGACGCCGAGAAGCCCGTGCGTGTCCTGTCCGGTGGCGAGAAGACGAGACTGGCCCTCGCGGCGCTGGTGGTCTCGTCCGCCAACGTCCTGCTGCTCGACGAGCCGACCAACAACCTCGACCCCGCGAGCCGGGCCGAGGTCCTCGAGGCACTCCGCGGATACAAGGGCGCCGTGGTCCTGGTGACCCACGACGAGGGGGCGGTCACCGCTCTTTCGCCCGAACGAGTGGTGCTCTTGCCAGATGGCGACGAAGATCTATGGAACGACAGCTACGCGGACCTGATCTCCCTCGCCTGACAGGTCCCGGCCGCGTGGTGGTGGATGACGGTGTCGCAGGGACACCCGTCCCGACAAGTGCGCCGACAGTGCCAGGAGGACGACGATGACCACCAAGTTTCCCAAGGGATCACGTATCACCGGTGAAGGCCGCCAGGACCTGGCCTCCTCCTTGGTCGAGCGCTACAACCGCGGTGAGAGCATCCGGTCGATGGCCGAGGACATCGGACGCTCCTACGGCTTCGTGCACGGGGTCCTGTCGGAGGCCGGTGTGAGCATGCGCACCCGTGGCGGGGCGACCCGTGGAGCGGCAGCAGAGGAGCGGCGAGCCTCGCTGCGCAAGGCCGCCGGCTGAGCCTGTCCCCGAGCGGCAGTGGCGGCTGAGGTCAGCCGCCCCCTTGGGCGTCGAGGAGGGCATCCTCCTCCTCCTCGGCGCTCGGGCCCCGGGGTCTGCGACGCGGGCGGGACGGCCCGCCCGATGCCGTCGACCCGCCCGGGCCGTGCACGACGTCCTGCTCCACGGGTGCAGGGCGGTTCTCAGCTGCGTCCCTGCGGATCAGCACGACGCAGCCCACCAGCGCGCCGAGGGCGAAGACCCACCACTGGAACGCGTACGACAGGTGCGGCCCGGGGTCGAGCGACGGCTGCTCGAGCGGTCCGACGCCCGTGGGCAGGCGCCCGTCCTCGCTGACCAGGACCCCGTAGGCCGCAAGGGTCGCGGCCGCGGGCCATGCCGTCGCCGCAGCCGCGCGCACGCGGTCGGGGGAGATGGTCTGCACCTGACCGGCCGGCGCGAGGCGGTCGGTGTCCGGCTCGGGCGCGCGGAGGCGCACGTGCACGTCGACGCGGCCGGTCGGGGCCCCGGGCACGTCGCGTGCGGTGGCGCCGTCCTCCCCGGCAGGCACCCAGCCCCTGTCCACGACGAGCACCGAGCCGGCGAGCGGACCCTCACCGACCTCGAACGGCGCCAGGACGTGGAAGGCCGGCTGGCTGTCGACGGGCCTGTTCCGCAGCAGGACCGGGGCGCCGAGGTAATGGCCGGTGACCGAGGCCGTTCGCCACACGCGGTCGGGGTCGAGCGGTCCGCGGTCGACGAGGTCGGCCAGGGGGACGCTGGGGGCGCCGTAGTTGCGCTCCACGAGCGCGATCGCGGCGTCGCGCGCGACGTGGCGGTGCCACTGCCACACGCCTGCCGCCACGCAGCCGCCGGCGATCAGCACGGCGGCCATCACCGTGGCGGCCCACCGCCGGACGGCGACCATCAGCCGTCGGTCGGCTCGAGGAGACCGACGGCCACGGTGTCCCGGAAGAAGCCGCGCGCGCCGAGGAAGTGCTCCAGGTGCTCGCGGTGGTCGCTGCACGACAACCAGACCTTGCGTCGCTCAGGGGTGTGCAGCCGTGGGTTGTTCCAGCGCAGGGCCCAGGTCGCCACGGCACGGCAGCCGCGTGCGCTGCACAGGAGGTCCTCGGTGTCCGGCTCGGCGGCTGGCGGGACAGTCATCGTCTGGGCTCCTGGGTGGGTGCGACCGGGGGATCGGGCGTGGGACCGGCGGCGGGCAGTGCGGCGGTGCCGAGCAGGGTCCCGGGATCGCGCCGGCGGACCCCTGCCGCGTTGGCGATCACCACGGCGACGTACGGCAGGACCACGGCGCCCAGGAGCAGCAGCCACCGGGTCCAGTGCTGGACGGCGACCGCGCCGAGGAAGCAGACGGCCCGGATGCCCATGAGGACGAGGTAGTGCCGCATGCGCTGCGACGCGTCCTGCGCGGCTGTGGGCTCCAGGGCAGTGATCCGCACAGGTGAGGAGCCCGTGCCCCGCTTCGTCCTGTCCCGGCCGTTCACCTCACGAGTTTATCCGTCACGGGCCCGCGCGGCGCCGGGCGGGCGGGCACCGCCGCCGGGCGGGCGGGCACCGAGGGGCGCGGTTCGGCTACGGTCGGCGTCGGACCGGCACTCGTCGGGCCGTCGAGAGGAGACCGTCGTGGCTGATCCCGCCGTCCCGACGCCCCGCAGCGTCCTGGTCACCGGAGCGAACCGCGGCATCGGCCGCGCGATCGCCGAGCGTTTCGTCGCCGCCGGCGACCACGTGGCGACCATCTACCGCTCGGGCGACCTGCCCGAGGGCGTGCTCGGTGCGATCGGCGACATGAGCGACACCGCCTCCGTCGACGCGGCCTTCGCCGAGGTCGAGGCGGCGCACGGGCCCGTCGAGGTCCTGGTGGCCAACGCCGGCATCACGCGCGACCAGCTCCTCATGCGGATGACGGACGAGGAGTTCGAGCAGGTCGTCGACGTGAACCTCACCGGCACGTTCCGGTGCGTCAGGCGCGCGGCCAAGGGGATGATCCGGCTCAGGCGCGGCCGCATCGTCCTGATCTCGTCGGTGGTCGGTCTCTACGGCTCGGCGGGGCAGGTCAACTACGCGGCGTCCAAGGCCGGGCTTGTCGGCATGGCGCGCTCGATCACCCGCGAGCTCGGTGGCCGCGGGATCACCGCCAACGTCGTCGCGCCGGGCTTCATCGACACCGCGATGACCGCCGCGTTGCCGCCGGAGCGGCAGGAGGCCTACCGTGCAGCGATCCCGGCGGGTCGCTTCGCCCAGCCCGACGAGGTCGCCGGCGTGGTCGAGTTCCTCGCCTCGCCCGCGGCGGCGTACATCAACGGTGCCGTCATCCCGGTCGACGGCGGTCTCGGCATGGGGCACTGACGCGTCTTCGGGCCTGCGCCCACCTACGACCAACTCCACGAAGGGACCTCGATGGGCCTGCTCGACGGCAAGAAGCTCCTCATCACCGGCGTTCTCATGGACAGCTCGATCGCCTTCCATGTCGCACGCCTGGCCCAGCAGGAGGGAGCGGAGATCGTCCTGACCTCGTTCGGGCGTCAGCTCAAGCTCACCCAGGCGATCGCCAAGCGCCTGCCTGTCGCCCCTCCCGTCGTCGAGCTCGACGCCACCTCGACCGAGGACCTGGACGCGCTCGCGGACCGCGTCAGCGAGCACGTCGACCACCTGGACGGCGTGGTGCACTCGATCGGGTTCGCGCCGCAGTCGGTCATGGGCGGCAACTTCCTCGCCGGTCAGTGGGAGGACGTCGCGACGGCGGTGCACATCTCGGCCTACTCGCTCAAGGCGCTCGCCGTCGCCGCCCAGCCGCTCATGCGGCCGGGCTCAGCAGTCGTCGGGCTCACGTTCGACGCGCGCTACGCGTGGCCCGTGTACGACTGGATGGGCGTCGCCAAGGCCGCGTTCGAGGCGACGTCGCGCTACCTCGCGCGCGACCTCGGCCCGAGCGGCATCCGGGTCAACCTGGTCTCAGCCGGGCCCATCCGCACGACCGCTGCCAAGTCGATCCCGGGCTTCGCGGCGATGGAGAACGGCTGGCCGGACAGGTCCCCCCTGGGCTGGGACGTCAACGACCCGGAGCCCACCGCCCGGGCCGTGGCGGCGCTGCTGTCCGACTGGTTCCCTGCCACCACCGGCGAGATCGTCCACGTCGACGGCGGGTTCCACGCGATGGGTCTGTGACGTGAGCGGCCACGGTGACGGCGTGCGGCGGCTCGTGGTGCTGCGCCACGCGCAGGCCGAGCACGGGAGCATGTCCGACGAGCTGCGGCCGCTCACGCTGCACGGACGCCGGCAGAGCGCGGGGGTCGGAGCGGCGCTCGGCGCAGCAGGCCTGCTGCCCGAGACGGTCCTGGTGTCCACGGCCGTCCGGGCACGCCAGACCTGGGAGATCCTCCGCAGCGCGATGGGCGACGTGCCCCAGCCGGAGGTGGTCCTCGCGGACGCGCTGTACGACGCGTCCCCGGGTGACGTCACCGCGATGGTGCGGGCGCTCGACGCCCGCGTGCGGACGGTGCTCGTCGTCGGGCACGAGCCGACGATGTCGGGCCTCGCGACGGTCCTGGCCTCGCCGCAGACGTCGGTCACCGAGGCGCTGTCCAGGGTCCACGCGGGTCTGCACACCGCTGCCTACGCCGTCCTCGAGATCGCCGTGTGGGCGGATCTCGCCCCTGGGTCGGCGTTGCTCCGCGAGGTCGTGCGACCCGCGCGCTGAGAGGCGCGGCGCTGCTCGTCAGCGGTCAGGCGAGCCCGAGGTGGACCAGGACCGCGGCGAGCGAGGCGTCGTGCACGGCGACGTCGGCCTGGGCGCACACCACCGGCTTGGCGTTGAACGCGATCCCGAGCCCGGCGGCGGCGAGCATCTCGAGGTCGTTGGCGCCGTCGCCGATAGCCACGGTGCGCTCCATCGGGACGTCGTTCTCGGCTGCGAAGGCGCGGAGCGCGGCGGCCTTGGCCGCCCTGTCGATCACCGGTCCGCTCACGCGACCGGTGAGCCGGCCGTCGGCGACCTCGAGGTGGTTGGCCCGCACGAAGGAGATGCCCAGGCCGGCGGCGAGGGGCTCGACGACCTCGGCGAACCCGCCCGAGACCAGGCCGACGGGCCAGCCGGCGCGATGCAGCTCGGCGACGAGGTGCTCGGCTCCCGGGGTCAGCTCGACCTCGGCCCGCACCGTTGCCAGGACCGTCTCCGGGAGTCCGGCGAGCGTCCTGACCCGCTCGTGCAGCGACTGGGCGAAGTCGAGCTCCCCGGCCATCGCGCGCTCGGTGATGCGCCGCACCTCGGCGCCGGAACCGGCGTGCCCGGCCAGCATCTCGATGACCTCGCCGGTGATGAGCGTCGAGTCGACGTCCATCACCACCAGTCGGCGGTCGCTCGGGTCCGGGATCACGCGTGCAGGGTAGCGCCGGGGGGTGGCCACCCGTCCCGGTGGCCACCCCCCAGACACTGCTCCCGGCGTCACACCGGCGTCAGGCCTCGATGACCGTGCCCTTCGGCACGACGGTGATGCCCGACTCGGTCACGGTGAACCCGCGTGCCCTGTCGTGCTCGGGGTCGAGCCCGACGCGTGCGCGCTCCTTGACCACGACGTTCTTGTCCACGATCGACCGGTGGACCTGGGCGTGCCGACCCACCGAGGTGTTGTCCAGCAGGACGGAGTCGCTGACCGAGGCCCACGAGTGCAGGAAGACGCCGGGGGACAGGACCGAGCCGGACACCGTCGCACCCGAGACGATGACGCCGGGGGACACGAGCGAGTCGGCCGCATGGCCCAGACGCCCCGGACCCGCGTGCACGAACTTCGCCGGGGGCAGCCCCAGGTAGCCGCTGAACACCGGCCAGTCGGTGTTGTAGAGGTTGAACACCGGGCTGACCGAGATGAGGTCCTGGTTGGCGTCGAAGTAGGAGTCGAGCGTGCCGACGTCCCGCCAGTAGTCGCGGTCGCGGTCCGTGGATCCGGCGACGTCGTTGCGGATGAAGTCGTAGACCGCCGCCGACCCCTTCTCGACGAAGTACGGGACGATGTCGCCGCCCATGTCGTGGCGCGAGGTGGGGCTCTGGGCGTCCCGGGTGACGGCCTCGATGAGCGCGTCCGCGTCGGCGACGTAGTTGCCCATCGACGCCAGGATCTCGTGCGGCGCGTCCGCCAGGCCGACCGGGTCGGTCGGCTTCTCGCGGAAGGCGGCGATCTTGGTCGGGTCCTCGCGGGAGGTCTCGATGACGCCGAACTGGTCGGCCAGCTCGATGGGCTGACGGATGCCCGCGACGGTGAACTGGGCGCCGGATGCGATGTGCGCATCCACCATCTGCTCGAAGTCCATCCGGTAGACGTGGTCGGCGCCGACCACCACGACGATGTCCGGCCGCTCGTCGCCGATGATGTTCAGGCACTGGAAGATCGCGTCGGCGCTGCCGAGGTACCAGTGCTTGCCCACCCGCTGCTGGGCCGGGACCGGCGCCACGTAGTTGCCGAGCAGCGGGGACATGCGCCACGTCTTGGCCACGTGGCGGTCCAGGCTGTGCGACTTGTACTGCGTCAGCACGACGATCTGCAGGTAGTGCGAGTTCACGAGGTTCGACAGCGCGAAGTCGACCAGCCGGTACATGCCACCGAACGGGACGGCAGGTTTGGCCCTGTCTGCCGTGAGGGGCATCAGTCGCTTGCCCTCTCCGCCGGCGAGGACGATGGCCAGGACGCGTGGTGATGCCATGCCCCGACCCTAGGGCTGGTCGGGCTGCTGGGCCAGACGTTCGCGGCCAGGGGCGCTAGCGTGTCGCTGTGCGAGTCGATCTGCTGACCAGGGAGTACCCGCCTCACGTCTACGGCGGCGCCGGCGTCCACGTGGCCGAGCTCAGTGCCGTGCTCCGACGGCACATCGACGTGCGCGTCCGATGCTTCGACGGTCCACGGACCGCTGACGGCGTGACCGGCTACGACGTGCCCACGGACCTGGTGGGCCAGAACGCTGCACTGGGCACCTTCGGCGTCGACCTGCTCATGGCGGGAGACGTGGCGGGCGCGGACCTGGTGCACTCCCACACCTGGTACGCCAACCTCGGCGGACACCTCGCAGGGCTCCTGCACGGCATCCCGCACATCATCAGCGCGCACAGCCTCGAGCCGCTGCGTCCGTGGAAGGCCGAGCAGCTCGGGGGCGGCTACGCCCTCTCCGGCTGGGCCGAGCAGACGGC
>DASXVR010000112.1:0-9361 GCA_036504175.1 Actinotalea sp.
GTGGTCAACCGCGTGCTGATCCGACGCTGGCACCAGTGACTCACCAGTGCGGGGGCACGTCCCTGAGGTAGCGCTCGTCGTCGTCCTGCGGCCGCTCGCCCCACCCGGTGTCGGTGTCGTCGGCGCTCCGGCCCGGGAGCACCGGCTCGGCGACGGGCTGTGGCGGGGACGGCGGCTGGACGGGCGCGGTCGGCTGGCCGCTGTCCGCCGGGTCGAGCTCCGCCGGGTCGAGCTCCGCCGGGTCGAGCGCCGCCGGGTCCCGCTCGGCGGGAGCGGGCTGAGAGGGCGCAGCGGCGTCCGGTTCGTTCGGCGGGGTGCTCATCGCGCACGCTGCACGGCTGCGTGGACCGCGGCGTCGATGCGGGTACCCCGACGGACCACGCCGAGCTCGGCCCGCAGGGCAGCGCCCACCTCGTCGTCGGTGCGCAGGATCCCGTCCGAGCCGATCCAGGCCACGAGCTCGTCGAGCTGGTCGTCGCTGTAGGCGCTGATCGGCAGACCGGGCTCGACCTCCGGGCGCACGCCACGACCCCGACCGGCACCTGCAGGGGCGTCGAGCTGCGCGGGGACCTCGCCCGGGACCACCGCGACCAGGTCGTTCACGGGCGCGTCCGTCGGAACAGGCCGTTCCCCGACCGCCGCGCTCGCCTCACGGCGGCGCGCCCGGCGGCGTTCCGCCTCGTCGAGCACCGTCGCCACGATCGCGTCGGCCTCGCCCTGCGGGTCGAGGAACATCGCAGCCGACCAGGCCTGCACCACGGTCCAGCCGACGCTCTCGAGCCGCTCGAGCCGCTGCCTGTCGCGCTCGCGGACACTCGGCTCCGCCACGTACGCGGCGTCGTCGGTCAGCACAGCGACCAGCATCTCGTCCGGGAGGTCGGGGTGGCCGACGGCGAGCGGGATCCGCACTCCTCCGGCGATGGCGCCGTGGTCGAGCTCGACCGTCAGACCGCGCCGCCAGAGCCGCTCGGCGAGGTCGAGGACGAGCCGGTCCGGCGTCCGTCCGTGCGCGGACGGGGCGGACCGCTCGACGACGGGCGGCGTGGCCGCGGTGCGCCGGGCGGCGAGCTCGAGGAGGTCGGCGACGAGCCGGGCGCCGGGTGCGCGGAGCCGCTCGCGGTCGAGCTCGTCGGCGCCGAAGCAGCTGACCACCGTCAGCCGCTTGCGGGTCGCCCCCAGCGCCTCGAGGAGCCGCGCGTCGCCACCCGGCTCGCTCACCGAGCCGAAGCGGTGCAGCACGCGCCCGTGAGGGGTGCGGCCGAAGCCGACGGAGAGGATCAGCGCCTCACGCGTCAGTCCCTGGGTGGCGCCCACCTCGGCCACCACGAACGGCTCGGTGCGGTCGGCGCGGAAGAAGATGCCGAGAGCCGGGTTGTCCCGCACCTCGGCCATCACGGCCTCGCGGACGCGTTCGGCGTGCACGGCGGAGAGGGTGACCACGGCCAGCGACTCGTCGGGCCGGGTCAGCGCGTGGTCGATGACCAGGTCGACGACGTGGTCGACCTCGGCGCGGGTCCCCTCCACGGCACCGTTGGCGCCGGGCATGCCCGACCCGTCGACGGACCGCAGGCTCAGCAGGGGCGCCGACGACGGCAGCGGCACGGGGACGAGCCGGTCGCCGTAGCCGTGCTCGGACAGGAACGCCGTCAGGTGCGGGTCGCGACGTGAGGTCGTCACGCGCAGCGGGAGCGCGGGGAGCACCTCCGCCAGGCTGGAGAACGCGGTGCCGGACGCCGACTGCAGGTCACCGACCACCAGCACCTGCCGCCCCCGTGCGATGGCGCTGACCACTGCCTCGGTGGGCAGGTGCACGGCCGCGTCGAGGATCACGAGGTCCTCGGAGCGGGTCGGCGGCAGCAGGTGCGGGATCAGCATCGGTGAGGCGATCAGGCACGGACGCAGGACCCGGGTGACCTCGGGGTAGCGCTCGACGCTCTGCCGCAGGCTGGTGAAGCGGTTCTCGACGATGTCGCCGAACAGGCCCTCGCTCTGCTCGGCGCTGGTGCGCAGACGACGGCGCAGGTTCTCGCGGGTGCCGGCCAGGCAGAGCACGGCGCGGTCGGACAGGTGGCGACGGTCGAGCGCCCGGAACTCCGCGGTCAGCCGCGCGAGGGCAGCGCCGTCGTACCCGGCCAGGGCCGGGTCCTGGCGCATGATCTCGTCGAAGACCGTGCTCCACCACGCCAGGTCCAGCTCGGCCGCGACCATCGCCGGGGCGACGCGCCTGTCGGCGAGGTCGCCGAGCAGGTCGCCGAGTCCCCGCCGGTCCAGGCTGCGCACCAGGGCGGTGCGCTCGGGCAGCGTCTCCAGCGCGCCGGCGTCCTGCCGCAGCCGGCGCAGGCGCTCCGTGAGCTCGGCCCAGGTGAGGTGCTCGAGGTCACCGCCCGCAGGTGTCCCGGCCAGGACCACGGCGAGGGCGTCGAGGTCGGACCGGATGAGGCGGCTCTGCGCCTCGACCGCTGCCATGCCCTCGGGGATGCGGGGCCAGCCGCCCGCCGGGCAGTGCGCCTGCCAGACCTCGCGCTGCGCCTGGACCTCGACGAGCGCCGTGTGCAGGTCCTCGACCGGCCTGCCGGGCCGCACCATGTCCTTCGCCTGCTTGCGCAGCCGACGACGCAGCACCTGGCTCATCTCGATGCCCGCCTCGGCCCGCCAGACGCGGGTCGCCGTGGCAGCGACCAGGTCGGCGGCCGAGCGCTCGAAGACGACAGGCAGGAACACGTCCAGGGCCCCGCGGATCCCGGCGAGCATCTCGAGCTGCTCTGCCCACTCCGCCGGGGTCGCCGCGTGCGTCAGTCCGGTGTCCTCCGCGACGTCGGCCACCTGCTGCTGGATCTTGGGCAGCTCGTCGTCCAGGAGCCGCTCGATGCGTCGCAGCGTGGCGGTCGCCCGGTCCGGCGTGAGCAGGTCGGCGCCGTACCACGGGGTCTGGTGGGCGGAGGTGGAGAAGGCGCCGAGGGAGGCCGCGCGGACCAGGTCGGTGGTGGCCTGCGCCCGGTGCTCCGCGTCCAGCGCCTCGGCGACGGGAGCCGTGAGGCGCACGGTGGTGCGCGGGCTGGGGCGCACCGACGTCAGCCGCGCGAGCGCCTGGAGCGCGTCGTAGCCCGACAGGCCCCACGGTTCGCGGGCCAGGTGCAGCGCGTCGACGTACCCGCTCAGACGGGCACGGCGGTCGGCCAGCTCACGCTGGACGATCTGGACCTTCTCGGCGTCGACCGCGACGGGCTCGACCGTCATGGCGCCGAGCAGGCTCCGGCCGGCCTGGGCCCGCCAGTCCGACTCCGGCGCGATGTCGAGGGCGAGGTCAGCCAGACCCAGCGCCGCGAGCCGGTCACGCAGCGCCTGGGCGGCCCGCCGGTGGCCCGCGACGTACAGGACGGTCCGGCCGGCTGCCGCGGCATCGGCAACCACCGCTGCCAGGGTCCCGGGGACGTCGCTGCCGGGGGGTGCGTCCACCACCAGGTGGTGGCCGGCGGCGAGGGCGTCCAGCACGTGCACCTGGTAGGGGTCGAGGTTCCCGACGCCCCGCTCGCCATCCAGCGGGCGGTCCCCCGGGATCGGGTCCGGGACCGGGTGGGCCAGGGCGGCGATCGTCGGAGCATGCCCGGCGAGGGCGGCGATGACCTCGTGCGCGTGCAGGGTGCCTGCCTGGGCGTCGAGGTCGTCGACCAGGATCTGCTCGGGGTGCATGAACGTGCCGACGAGCAGGGTCTCGTCGAGGCGGAAGTCGTCGAGCACGGCAGCGCCGAGGGCGCGCAGCCGGTCCAGCGCCGGTCGAGGGTCGAAGCCGGAGGGTGTGAACGTGCCGCGCGCCAGCGCCGTCGGGTCGAGCAGGGCACCGCGACGGCGCAGCGCAGCAGCCAGCACAGGGTTGATCTCGACGGTCGGTTCGAGCGCCAGGTCGTAGTCGCTCTCGCCACGACCGCGCGGGCTCACGGCGACCGGGCGCAGCAGCACCGGTGCCCGCATCTCGTGCTGGGCGGACGTCGGGACGGCGAGAGGCAGGTCGTCCTGGTCGGCGTCGGAGCCTCCGGCGCCTGCCGCCCCGGCAGCACCGGGCACCCCGGCCGGCTCGGTCCAGGTCGCGACCCCGATCGCCAGGAAGGCGGAGGCGAGGCCGTGGCGCTGGGCGTGGTCCTCGGCGAGCGCACCCACGGCCCGGGCGCGGCGCTTCGCGGCGGACAGCGCGGAACCCTCGCGGACCAGGTTGGACAACCGCGTCGGCCGGCCTGCGAAGAGCTGGGCGATGCCTGACGGGTGTGCGGGCGACAGGTCGAGCTGGGCGTCGCCGAGGCGGTCCACGTGCGCCAGGGCGGAGTCGCCGGCGCGGGCGACCAGCGCGGCACGCCAGCGCTCCCTCGCACGGGCGGTGAGCTCTTCGGCGCTCGGCGTGGGGACGGCGACGGGGGCGCCGACCTCGGGGGCAGCGGCGCCAGTGCCGTGGGGCCCCGGGGCCGGGGAGGGCGCTGGAACTGTCACGTCTGCACGCTAACGAGAGCCCTGGCGAGGCCGGGGTTGCCGCGCCGCAGACGGCCCAGAACCACCCGTTGGGGCAGCCCGGCAGCGATGCGGGACGGAGGTGCGCACAGCGCTGCCCGCTCGCGCGACTGCGCGCCCAGGGACGTCGGCGAGAGCTCTGTCATGGGGGGCGCCTCGCAGGTTCATCGACCCGGGCATGGAACAGTGCGCACCGCGCAGGGGGCAGGCGATGCGCACTGTCAGAGACCAGTGTGAGGCTGGCCCTGTGGTTGCGTCAACACGCTCGTTGAACGCTCCACCACTCTCCTCCCGGGAGCTCTCGACGGTCTGACTCACCGCTGCCGGTCCGGCGCCTCACGAGGCTTCAGTCAGCCCCCGTCTGTGCCGATCTTGAGGTGATCCGCCTGAGCGGACACCGAGACCGGAGACCGAGATGAGCCCCGCACCAGGCTGGTACCCCGACCCGAACGAGCCCGACAGCCTGCGCTGGTTCGACGGCTCCGTCTGGACCGAGGACCAGGCGCCGGCTCCCCGGCCGGCCGCGGACGGCGACCCGAGCCCGTTCGCCCTTCCCGGCACGAGCCAGACCCCGCTCAGCCACCCGGGCGCGAACCAGCCCACCCTCGGCTACCCCGGCACGAACCCTGGCCCGCTCGGCTACCCCGGCACGAACCCTGGCCCGCTGGGCTACCCCGGCGCGAACCCTGCCCCTCGGGGATACCCCGGCGCGGTGGGCCAGCTGGACCCTGCCCTCCCGGCCCCGTGGGTGGGCCAGCCCTGGCAGCCGGTTCCGCCCCGGCGTCGCAGCACCGGCGCCACCGTGGCGATCGTCCTCGGCAGCATCGTCGGGGGCATCGTGATCCTGGGGATCCTGGCGGCCATCGCGATCCCCGTGTTCCTCGAGCACAACAAGTCGCTCGGCCTGCTGGCGTATGCCGACCTGACCTGCGAGGACGTCGCGGTCGACGCCGTGGCCATGTCCAAGGAGGATGCCGGCGCCAAGGGCATCCCCCTCGTCACCATCACCGACACGACCATGACCGCCGACCTGCGGGACGGCCTCACCGTTCCCGAGGGGACCGACGAGACCCTCATGCTGACCTGCGCGGGCACGGGCACCTGGCAGGACGGCGTCCAGACCCCGGTGACCGTCGACGTCTACATCGACCGCAAGCTGACCGAGCTCCTCGACGTGCGCTGGGACGAGTCGGGCCTGTAGCCCGGCCGGCCCGACGAGCGGCTCAGACCAGCGCGACGAGGGCCGACGCCTCGGCGGGCAGGCGCCCGTCGGGCTCCAGCTCGACGCTGCTCAGCAGCACCTCGCCCGGCGGCAGCGCGACGACCGACCCGCTCAGGTTCACGATCACACCGATCCGACGACCACCCGGCGCGGACCGCTCGAGGCTCAGCACAGGACGCATCTCGCCACGGTCGAGCCACTCGACGACACCGCGGCGCAGGCTGACCTCGCTCCTGCGCAGGGCGAGCATCCGCCGGTGCAGGGTGAGCATCGAGGCGGGGTCCGCCAGCTGGTGCTCGACGGTGAGCGACTCCCAGGCGGGCGGCTGGGGCAGCCAGGTGGCGACGCCGGCCGGACTGAACCCGAACGGCGGGACGGTGCCCGACCACGGCAGCGGGATGCGGCACCCGTCGCGTCCGCGGGCCGCTCCGCCCGACCGGCGGAAGATCGGGTCGCGCAGGACGGTGTCGGGGAGGTCGTCCACGTTGGGCAGGCCGAGCTCCTGCCCGCCGTACAGGAAGGCGGCGCCTGGGAGCGCCAGCAGGAGCAGGGCGACGGCCCGGGCACGCCGCGTGCCGACGGCGAGGCTTGCCGCCGCGCTCGGCGCCGACGACCCGGCGACGTCGGGCACGTAGCTGCCCGCCAGGCGCGTCTCGGCGCCGTACCGGGTGACCGACCGCGGGGTGTCGTGGTTGTCCGTCACCCACGTCGTCGGCGCGCCGACGAGCGCGTTCGCCGCCAGGGAGTGGTCGATCGCGTCGCGGAGATCGGCGGCCGACCAGGTCGCGTGCAGGAAGCGGAAGTTGAACGCCAGGTGCATCTCGTCCGGGCGGATGAACAGGGCGACGACGTCGTCGGGCGCCCCGGTCTCGATCACGGCCGCCCGGTCACCCGGGTAGGCGTCGAGGATGCGGCGGAACTGCCGGTAGACGTCGTGCACGCCGCTGGCCTCGTCCTTGGGGATGACCGGCTCGCCGCGGGGGGTGTCGGGCCAGGTCGTGTCCTTGATGAGCGCGTCGGACACGTCGATGCGGAACCCGTCCACCCCGCGGTCGAGCCAGAACCGCAGGATGCGGCCGAACTCGTCGGCGACGTCGGGGTGACCCCAGTTGAAGTCCGGCTGCTCGGGGGCGAAGAGGTGGTAGTACCACTGGCCCGGCGAGCCGTCGGGCTCGACGACCCGGGTCCAGGAGGGTCCGCCGAACACGCTGATCCAGTTGTTGGGCGGCTCACCGCCGTCCGGACCACGTCCCTCGAGGAAGTGGAACCGCGCACGCTCGGGGCTGCCCCGTCCCGCCGAGACGGCAGCCTGGAACCAGGGGTGCTGGTCGGAGCAGTGGTTGGGCACGAGGTCGACGAGCACGCGCAGACCGTGGCGGTGAGCGGTGGTGAGGACGTCGTCCACGTCAGCGAGGGTGCCGAGGTCGGCGGCGACGTCGCAGTGGTCGGAGATGTCGTACCCGCCGTCCACGTCCGGCGACCGGTAGAAGGGGCAGAGCCAGAGGGCGTCCACGCCCAGGTCGGCGAGGTAGGGGATGCGCTGCACCACGCCACGGAGGTCGCCGCTGCCGTCCCCGTCACCGTCGGCGAACGAGCGCGGGTACACCTGGTAGAACACGGCGTCACGCCACCAGGGAGCGGGGTCCCCGCCTCCGCGCGGCGGCCGGGTCGTGGCGGTCACAGCGCGTCGAGCGCGCGCAGACGCCCCTCGAGCTCGGACATGTCGCTCCCCCGTCTCCCTGCCGTCGGACGGCACGGTCCGTCCCGGCGCACCAGCATGGACCACTGCGCCGGGACAGTCGCACGGCGGGACGGTCCCGCACCGGGCGGAGACGGCCCCTGTGGGTCCCTCCCGTTCGAACACCTGTTCGACTACGCTGACTGCATGCCCCCCGGCGGAGCCACGATCCTGCATGCGGACCTCGACGCCTTCTACGCGTCGGTGGAGCAGCTGCTGGACCCTGCGCTGCGCGGCCGGCCCATCGCCGTGGGCGGCGGGCCGAGCGGTGGGGTCGTGCTCGCGGCCTCGTACGAGGCCAAGGCGTTCGGTGTCCAGGGAGGCATGCCCGGTTGGCGTGCCGCCCGGCTCTGCCCCGAGCTCTGGTTCGTCCGGGGGCACTTCGGCGAGTACCAGCGCCTGGCCGACGAGGTGATGCTCGTCCTGGACGACGTCACGCCCCTGGTGGAGCGGATCTCGATCGACGAGGCCTTCCTCGACGTGTCAGGCGCGACCCACCTCTTCGGGTCGCCCGAGACGATCGGCGCGCTGATCCGTCGGCGGGTCCGGTCGGAGATCGGGCTGCCCATCTCCGTCGGCGTGGCACGGACCAAGCACCTGGCCAAGATCGCCTCCCAGGTAGCCAAGCCGGACGGGATGGTCGTGGTGCCGCCGGGCACCGAGCGGCAGTTCCTCGACCCCCTGCCCGTGGCGCTCATCTGGGGCGTGGGACCGGTGAACGAGCAGCGGCTGGCCGACCTGGGCATCCACACCATCGGCGAGCTGGCCCAGACGCCGTCGTCGGCGGTCGAGCGGATCCTCGGCCACGCCGTGGGTCACAAGCTCAGCGCGATGGCCCTCGACCAGGATCCCCGTCGCATCGTGACGGCCAGGCGCGCGCACTCGGTCGGCGCGCAGTCAGCCCTCGGCCGGCGCATCCCCGAGCGGGACGACGTGCGGGCGGTCCTGGCACACCTCGCCGACCGCATCTCGCGCCGGATGCGGGCCAAGGCCCGTGCAGGCCGGACGATCACGGTGACCGTCCGGTTCGCCGGGATGAGGTCCGTGACCCGGTCGCGGACCCTGTCGCAGCCGGTCGCGACCACGCTCACCCTGACCGAGGTCGCCGAGCGGCTCGTGTGGTCGGCGATCGACGAGGTCGGGGATTCGTCGGAGATCACGCTCCTGGCCATCTCCGTGTCCAACCTGACCGACCAGCGGACCATCCAGCTCGAGCTCGAGCTGCCACCGCCGGATCCCTGGCGGCCCGGGTCGACGACCGGCGCCGCCCGGCGCGCGGTGGACGGCTCGATGGACCAGATCCGCACCCGCTTCGGCAAGGACGCGGTGGGCTACCTGCCGGCGCTGATGCGGCGCGGCGGCGCAGTCCCCGACGAGTTCCGCGAGCTGGCCGAGCACGAGCCGTGACGGCCGGGCGGGCGGGCGGGCGAACCCGGGCGATCAGCCCTGGATGTAGGAGGTCAGCTGGTCGCGCTCGTCCTGCAGCTCGGCCAGGCGGTGCTTGACGACGTCGCCGATGCTCACGATCCCGGAGAGCCGGCCGTCCACGACCACGGGGATGTGCCGGAAGCGGCGCTCGGTCATGACCGCCATCAGCTCGTCGACGGTCGCATCCGGCCCGCACGTGTGGACGTCGGCCGTCATGATGCCCGCGACGGTGCCGTCGAGGATGCCGTCGCCGTCGCTGTGCAGCCGGCGGACGACGTCGCGCTCACTCACGATGCCGTCGATGCGCGATCCGTCGGCGGACACGACCAGGGCTCCGACCCGATGCTCCCCGAGGATCGCGAGAAGGTCACGCACGCTGCTCTCCGGGGCGATCGTGAGGACCGTCCCGCCCTTACGTCTGAGCACCTCGGTGATCCGCATGGTCCGACCCCCTCCATCGCGAGCCGCAACCGCAC
>DASXVR010000113.1:0-12029 GCA_036504175.1 Actinotalea sp.
ATGCTGGTGGGCGATACTGGGATCGAACCAGTGACCTCTTCCGTGTCAGGGAAGCGCGCTACCGCTGCGCCAATCGCCCGTGCTCGTGCCGTCGAACAAGGTGGTGCTGTGTGCATACGAGGTGGAGACGGGATTCGAACCCGTGTGGACGGCTTTGCAGGCCGCTGCCTCGCCTCTCGGCCACTCCACCGTAAGGCTCACGCCCACGTCCGGTTCACGACCGCCACGGGATGTTGCCTCCGAGCGGACGACGGGATTCGAACCCGCGACCCTCACCTTGGCAAGGTGATGCTCTACCACTGAGCCACGTCCGCGCGACACGCCCCCAGGACCAGGTCCCGGCGTTGTGTGCGTCCCGAACTCTAACCGACGGCTGCGACGAGAGTCCAACTGGCTCCCCGCGACGGGGCTCCGACGGCCGAGCCGGCCTGCGGCGCTAGCGTGAGCCGGTGCCCGACACCCCCCACCAGCCCGCAGGGGCTGTCGCGCGGCGCGGCGTCGACGCCGCGGGGGAGGCCTGGTTCCGGGGTGTGCGGGCGCGGGCGGCCGTCGAGTGCATCGACCTCACCCGCGAGGCGGGCCGCCTCTCCGCCGGCGGGTTCTGGGTCGTCGTGGGGGAGTTCGAGGGTCCGGTGCGCGCCTGGCGCTTCGCCGACGTCGAGCTCGACGCGGACGCGACGTCCTCGGCGCAGACACCGATCGGCGACCGACCAGGGATGCCGCCAGCCGTCACCGGCAGCGGCTGGCACGGCCCCGCAGGCGCAGCCTGGACGAGCTCTCTCGACGAGTCCGCCTACCTGGCGGGGGTCGAGTCGATCCGTGAGCACGTGAGGCTGGGGGATGTCTACCAGGTCAACCTCTGCCGTGTGATGTCGGCGCCGCTGGGGGAGCGGGACGGCGCGGAGCCATCGGCGCGCGAGCTGGGTCGCCACCTCGACGTGGGCAACCCCGCGCCGTATGCGGGTGGCGTCCACGTCCCGGTGGCCTCAGCCACGGACCCCGTCTGGGTGGTGACGTCCTCGCCCGAGCTGTTCCTGCGCGTTCAGGACGGCATCGTGACCTCGGGGCCCATCAAGGGCACGGCGACGACGGCGGAGGGCCTGACCGCCAAGGACCGGGCCGAGAACGTCATGATCGCGGACATGGTCCGCAACGACCTGCAGCGGGTGTGCCGCCCCGGGACCGTCGAGGTGACTGAGCTTTTGGCCGTCGAGCACCACCCCGGCCTGGTCCACCTGGTGACAACGGTTCAGGGACAGCTCCTGGACGCTCGCCCGGACTGGCCGGCGCTGCTCGAGGCGACCTACCCGCCGGCGTCCGTCTCGGGTGCGCCGAAGCATGCCGCCGTGGGCGTGATCGGCCGGCTCGAGCCGGTTCCCCGGGGGCCCTACTGCGGGGCGGTGGGCTGGATCGACGCCGACCATGGCCGTGCCGAGATCGCCGTGGGGATCCGCACGTTCTGGTGGACACCTGATGGCGGCGGCACGCTGCGGTTCGGCACCGGAGCCGGCGTCACGTGGGGGAGCGACCCCGCCGCGGAGTGGGCCGAGACCCAGCTCAAGGCTCACCGGCTCGTCGCCCTCGCCAGCGGCCCGGCCTGAGCGAAGATGTCCGAGCGGCGACCACGCCGCACGGGGTGCAGCGGAGGGACAGGCGTGGACGAGGTCGTGGTGTGGGCTGACGGACGGCTGCGCGATGCCGGGGCTCCCGTGCTGACGGCGCTGGACCACGGGGTGACCGTCGGCGACGCGGTCTTCGAGACGTGCGGCGTCGTGCGCAACCACGCGTTCGCCCTCACGCGCCACCTCGCGCGGCTCGTCCGGTCCGCCACCGGCCTGGGGCTGGACGCACCGGACGTCGACGCGATCAGGAGCGCCGTCGCCGAGGTGCTCGCGGCCCGGCCCGGTCTGGGCCGGGTGCGCATCACTGTCACAGCCGGCCTCGGCCCTCTCGGGTCAGGTCGCACGCCGGGCCGCCAGAGCATCCTCGTCGTGGCCGGATCGGCGGCGCCCCCGCAGCCCGTGGCCGTCGTCCGGGTGCCGTGGGTGCGCAACGAGAGGTCGGCGGTGGCCGGCCTCAAGACGACCTCGTACGCCGAGAACGTCGTCGCCCTCGCGGCGGCGGCCGCCCGGGGCGCCGGAGAGGCGCTCCTGGCCAACACGGTGGGTGAGCTGTGCGAGGGGACGGGCACCAACGTGTTCGTCGAGAGGCACGGCGAGCTCGTGACGCCGCCGCTGAGCAGCGGTTGCCTCGCCGGGATCACGCGCGCGCTGGTGCTCGAGTGGTCGGCGGCCGCGGGCCTGCCGGTCCGCGAGGCAGAGCCCGGCGAGCTGGCGTGGACGGTCCTGGACGAGGCCGCAGCGGGTACGGCCCAGCTGGCGGTGAGCGGCTCGGTCCGGACCTTCGTGCCCGTGACGGCGCTGGACGGCGTCGACCTTCAGGTGGGACCGATCACGCGGGCGGTCGCCGCGCTCTACCGCGAGCGCGAGGCGGCCGACGTCGATCCCTGAACGGGCCGAGCCTCAGGCGTCGAGCAGGCTCACGATCAGGCGCGAGATCTCGTCCTCCATGCGCGCACCCTCGGCGCCGAAGGGGACGAGGTCGACGGTCGCCTGCAGGAACCTGGCGAACGGCTCCACGGGACCTGCCAGCAGGGCGTCACCCTCGACGCCACTGAGGGCGATCAGGAGGTAGGACGGGTCCTGGTCACGCCAGATCCGTACGTCACCCGTGCCGGCCGGCGACGTGGGGTCGGCGAGGAGGCCCTGGGCCATGAGCTCACGGCCGATGAGCCAGGTCGACGAGGAGCGCTCGCCGCTGAAGGTGATGTGCACCGTGTAGGGATCGACCGCGTCGAAGCTCAGCTCGGCGGTGATCGGGAGGACGCTCGCGTCCGACAGCACAAGGTGCATGTCGAGGACCTCGGAGGCGTCACGAACCGGCCCGGTCATCGTCACCCCGTCCCCCCTGAATCTTGTGCTCCGTGTCCCGGCAGGTGCCGGAGGTGATCCTCGCCGACCGTTCTCGTCGGTTTCGGGAATCCCCCGAGGATTCGCTACCATCATGGCGTCGTCGTGCGGTTGAGCCCTGTGGCCGCCATGACGGGCGATTGGCTCAGTGGTAGAGCGCCTCGTTCACACCGAGGAGGTCACTGGTTCGAACCCAGTATCGCCCACCAGACCCCTTCTGGGGCATCCGCCGAAAGGCGTACGTGACCACGCGACCGGGTGAACTTCCGCCCGACGTCCCAGGTCAGGGCCGAGAAGAGCGACGGCACGGGCCATCAGGGCTGCTGACGCATCACCCGTTCGGCGTAGCCCCCGTCCTGCCCGCAGCGACGTCGCGCGTACCGCACGGTCGGTAGCATCGAGGCGCCGACCACCCGAGGAGCATCTGCCTGTGTCCCACATGACCCTGACCGTCGACGGCGCCGACCGAGAGGTGGACGAGGCGACGACGGGAACCCAGCTCTTCGACGGCCGTCGCGACGTCGTCGTCATGCGTGTGGACGGCGACCTGCGCGACCTCTCCACGCCCCTCGTCGCGGGCCAGAGCGTCGAGGCTGTGACCATCGACTCGGCCGAGGGCCTGTCGGTGCTGCGCCACTCCGCGGCCCATGTGATGGCCCAGGCCGTCCAGGAGATCAACCCCAAGGCGAAGCTCGGCATCGGTCCGCCGATCACCGACGGCTTCTACTACGACTTCGACGTCGAGACCCCCTTCACCCCGGAGGACCTCAAGGCCCTCGAGAAGGTCATGCAGCGCATCGTGAAGGAGGGCCAGACCTTCCGGCGGTGGGACGTGACCGAGGACGAGGCGCGCGCCGAGCTCGCCGCCGAGCCGTACAAGCTCGAGCTCATCGGGCTCAAGGGCACCGCTGCGGACGCGGGTGACGGTGCCTCCGTCGAGGTGGGCCTCGGCGGTCTGAGCATCTACCAGAACGTGCGACGCGACGGCTCCGTGGCCTGGCAGGACCTGTGCCGCGGCCCCCACCTGCCCAGCACACGCCTGCTCGCCAACGGCTTCCAGCTCACCCGGTCCGCAGCGGCGTACTGGCGAGGCTCGGAGAAGAACCCCCAGCTCCAGCGTGTCTACGGCACGGCCTGGCCGACCAAGGACGAGCTGCGCGCCCACCTCGAGCGCCTCGCGGAGGCCGAGCGACGCGACCACCGGCGCCTGGGCACCGAGCTCGACCTCTTCTCCTTCCCCGACGAGATCGGGTCCGGCCTGGCGGTCTTCCACCCCAAGGGCGGCATCATCCGCATGGAGATGGAGGACTACTCGCGCAAGCAGCACCTCGCGGCCGGCTACTCCTTCGTCAACACCCCGCACATCACCAAGGCGCGGCTGTACGAGATCTCCCAGCACCTGAGCTGGTACGCCGACGGCATGTACCCCCCCATGCACCTGGACGCCGAGGTCGACGACGACGGCGTGGTCCGCAAGCCCGGCCAGGACTACTACCTCAAGCCGATGAACTGCCCGATGCACAACCTCGTGTTCCGGTCCCGCGGCCGGTCCTACCGCGAGCTGCCCCTGCGGCTCTTCGAGTTCGGCACCGTCTACCGCTACGAGAAGTCAGGCGTGATCCACGGGATGACCCGTGCCCGCGGCTTCACGCAGGACGACGCGCACATCTACTGCACCCGCGAGCAGATGCGCGACGAGCTGACCAGCCTGCTGACCTTCGTCCTGGACCTGCTCAAGGACTACGGCCTGACCGACTTCTACCTCGAGCTGTCCTCCCGCAACCCCGACAAGTCCGTCGGCTCGGACGACGCCTGGGAGGAGGCGACCCGCACGCTGGAGGAGGTCGCCACCGCATCGGGCCTGGACCTCGTCCCCGACCCGGGCGGCGCGGCGTTCTACGGCCCCAAGATCTCCGTCCAGGCCAAGGACGCGATCGGCCGGACGTGGCAGATGTCGACCATCCAGCTCGACTTCAACCTGCCTGAGCTGTTCGAGCTGGAGTACACCGCGTCCGACGGCTCGCGACAGCGCCCGGTGATGATCCACCGCGCCCTGTTCGGGTCCATCGAGCGGTTCTTCGCCGTCCTGACCGAGCACTACGCCGGTGCGTTCCCGGCCTGGCTGGCGCCGGTCCAGGTCGTCGCCGTGCCCGTCGCGGAGCCGTTCAACGAGTACCTGCAGGCAGTGGTCGGCCGTCTTCGAGCCCAGGGCATCCGGGCCGAGGTCGACGTCTCCGACGACAGGTTCGGCAAGAAGATCCGCACGGCCAGCACGCAGAAGATCCCGTTCGTGCTCATCGCCGGTGGGGACGACGTGGACGCGGGGGCGGTGTCCTTCCGCTACCGCGACGGCCGCCAGGACAACGGCGTGCCGATCGACGAGGCAGTCGAGCGGGTCGTCGCAGCCGTCCGGGACCGCGTGCAGGTGTGAGATGAGCACCGCCGACCCCGTCCCGGAGACGGGACCGTTCGCTGCGTCCCCTGACGGGTTCGAGCGCCTCTGGACCCCGCACCGCATGGCCTACATCCTGCGGGGCGCCGATGCGGTCGACGACGACGCGCCCCGGGCCTGCCCGTTCTGCGCTGCACCGGACCGCTCGGACGTCGATGCGCTGATCGTCCACCGCGGCCGCCTCGCGTACGTCGTGCTCAACCTCTTCCCCTACAACCCGGGTCACCTGCTCATCTGCCCGTACCGGCACGTCGCCGACTACACCGACCTGACCGAGGACGAGGTGCACGAGATCGCAGCCCTCACGCGGACCGCGATGACCGTGCTCCGAGCCGTGTCGGCACCTGCCGGCTTCAACCTCGGTATGAACCAGGGGACCATCGCCGGCGCAGGGATCGCCGCGCACCTGCACCAGCACGTCGTCCCGCGGTGGACCGGGGACGCGAACTTCCTCCCCATCGTCGGCCAGACCAAGGCCATGCCCGAGCTCCTGTCGCAGACCAGGGACCGACTCGCCGACGCGTGGACCACCGACCAGGAGCGATGAGAGCACTGTGCTGAGCCGACTCCGCGCGGGCGCCACCCGCGTCTTCACCCCCATCGCCGCCCTGCTCCTCAGGCTGGGGGTGTCACCCGACGCCGTCACGATCACCGGCACCCTCGGCGTGGTCCTCGCCGCCCTGTGGTTCTTCCCACGGGGCCAGCTACTCGCGGGCGCGCTGGTCATCGGGTTCCTCGCGCTGAGCGACCTGGTCGACGGCGTCATGGCGCGCGCCTCGGGCCGGGCAGGTCCGTGGGGTGCGTTCCTGGACTCGACCCTCGACCGCTTCGGCGATGCGGCGATCTTCTCCGGCCTGCTCCTCTTCCTGCACGCGGAGGGCGAGACGGTGGGCGCGGCGCTCGCCCTGGTCTGCCTCGTGCTCGGCTCGATCGTGCCCTACGCACGGGCGCGCGCCGAGGGCCTGGGGATGACCGCGAGCGTCGGGATCGCCGAGCGGGCGGACAGGCTCGCGACCGTGCTGGTCGCGACGGCCGTCGTGGGCGTCGGCGCTCCCGTCCGCGTGCTCACCGTCGTCCTGGCGCTGCTCGCGGTCGCGAGCGCGGTGACAGTGGTGCAGCGCATGCTCACGGTGCGACGCCAGGTGCGGGTCCTCGGCCAACCGGAGGCCCGGCCGTGAGGCTTCCGCGCCTGCCCGACCCCCTGCTGGTCGGCTGGCGGGTCTCAGCACGCCTGCCGGAGACCGTCGTCCGGGGCGTGATGCTGGTCGCCGCGGACGCGGCGTGGCTGCGGCGGGGCGCCGGCATCAGGCGCCTCGAGGCGAACCTGCAGCGGGCCCGCCCGGAGGCTGGGAAGCAGGAGCTGCGCCGGCTCAGCCGGGTCGGGATGCGCAACTACCTGCGCTACTACGGCGAGATCTTCCTGGTCGGTCGCCTGTCGTCGGAGCAGCTGATGGCGCGCGTCGAGGGGGTCGGTGTCGACCGCGTCATGGATGAGCTCGACGCCGGGCGGGGGGCGGTCCTCGCCCTCGCGCACCAGGGCAACTGGGACCTCGCGGGCGCCTGGGCGACGGTCCATCTCGGGCCGGTCACCACCGTCGCCGAGCGTCTCGAGCCCGCCGAGGTCTTCGACGAGTTCGTCCGGCTCCGCGAGGGGCTCGGGATGACGATCATCCCGCTGGACAACGGTGCGGACGTGTTCCGCGACCTGCTCAAGGCTGTCCGGTCGGGTCCGGTCCTGGTGCCCCTGCTCGCCGACAGGGACCTCACCGCGCGGGGTGTCGAGGTCGAGCTGTTCAGCGAGCGAGCGCGCGTCGCGGCAGGACCAGCGGCCCTGGCCGTCGCGACGGGGGCGGCGCTGTTCCCGGTGACCATCCGTCACGAGCGCCTGCGCGGGGCCAGACGCCGTGCGGCAGGCTCGCGCTGGGGCATCCGCATCTTCTTCCACCCGCCGGTGACAGCGCCCGCAGACCTGCCCAGGTCCCGTGCCGTCGAGCACCTCACCCAGAGCTGGGTCGAGGTGCTGGCCGGCGACATCGCGCAGGACCCGACCCACTGGCACATGCTCCAGAAGGTCTTCGTCACCGACCTCGACCCCGACCGCTACGCGGCGGCGACGGCAGGCGCCCGGACGCCGGGGGAGACGCTGTGAGCGCCCCCCTGCGGATCGGGCTGGTTTGCCCGTACTCCTTCGACGTGCCCGGCGGCGTCCAGTTCCATGTCCGTGACCTGGCCGGTGCGCTCCAGGAGCTCGGGCACACCGTGTCCGTCCTGGCTCCCGCCGACGACGACACCCCGCTGCCGGACTACATCACCCCCGCCGGTCGGGCGGTCGCCGTCCGGTACAACGGGTCGGTCGCGCGCATGACGTTCGGGCCGGTGAGCGCGCGCCGGGTCCGACGATGGCTCGCCGCCGGGGACTTCGACATCCTCCACCTGCACGAGCCGGTCACGCCGAGCCTGGGGATGCTTGCGCTCTGGATCGCCTCCGGGCCCATCGTGGCCACGTTCCACACGGCCCTGCTGCGGTCCCGGGCCCTGCAGGTGGCCTACCCGATGGTGCGGCCGAGCATGGAGAAGATCCTGGCCCGCATCGCCGTCTCCGAGGACGCGCGCCGCACGCTCGTCGAGCACCTCGGCGGCGACGCCGTGGTGATCCCCAACGGCGTCCACGTCGAGACCTTCGCCACGGCCGAGCCCGACCCGCGCTGGGTCGGCACCGCCGACGCGCCGACGATCGCCTTCCTCGGTCGCCTGGACGAACCCCGCAAGGGGCTGCCCGTCCTCGTCGAGGCGATCCCCGCCGTGCTCGCCGCCCATCCCGGTGCGCGGTTCCTGGTTGCCGGCCGGGGCGACACCGGAGCGGCCGAGGCCGTGGAAGCCCTCGGTCCGCTGGCGTCGTCGGTGGAGTTCCTCGGGGGTATCAGCGACGAGGAGAAGGCCAGCCTCCTGAAGTCCGCGGACATCTACTGCGCCCCGCACACCGGCGGCGAGAGCTTCGGCATCGTCCTGGTGGAGGCGATGAGCGGTGGCGCGACCGTCGTCGCGAGCGACCTGGGCGCGTTCCGGCGGGTGCTCGACGACGGGACCGCCGGGGTGCTCTTCCGCAACGGTGACGCCGCCGACCTGGCCGCGACCCTCAACCGGGTGCTCGACGACCCCGACCTGCGGCGTCGGACCTCCGAGCACGCCCGTGACGTCGTCCGCCGCTACGACTGGAGCACCGTGACCCAGCAGGTCCTGACCGTCTACGAGATGGTCCTGGCCGGCTCCGGTCCCCGGATCGGCGTCCACGAGGACCCGTCGTCGATCAGGCGCGCTCGCCCCACGCCGGCGGAGCAGGAGGCCACCTCATGAGCTGGTCCGAGGTCACGCTGATGTTCGCCGTGGCCCTGCTGGTCCTGCTGTGGTGGGTGTGGGTCGCGGCCAGCCGGCTCGACCGCCTGCACCGGAAGGCGTCGACGTCGCGCGCCGCGCTCGACAACCAGCTGGTGCGTCGGGCGTCGGCCGCTGCGGAGCTGGCCTCGTCCGGTCTCCTCGACCCGGTCAGCTCGGTGCTGGTCGGTGAGGCGGCGTGGGCTGCGCTCTCCGCCGGGGGCTACGGCCGCAGCGAGCTCGTGGCTGCCCTGCCGGACCTCCCCGAGCTCGCCGACGGTGTCGCCACCGACGCCCGGCCGTCGGGCACCCCTTCCGACGGGGCGCAGGAGCCCCTCGGCCCCGCTGACCGTGACATGGCCGAGAGCGAGCTCTCGCGGACCATCCGGGCCGCGCTCGAGGACCCGGGCGAGGTCGAGCTGCTCAGGTCGGTGCCGCTGGGGGCCGAGCTCGTCGACGCCCTCGCGGCGGCCTGGTACCGGGTGCAGCTCTCCCGCCGGTTCCACAACGAGGCGGCGACGCAGACCCAGCGGATGCGTCGCAAGCTCCTCGTCCGGCTCCTCCGTCTGCCCGGGCACGCCACGATGCCGCACACGGTCGAGATCGACGACGCGTGGCCCGAGGCCTTCCCGCGACCAGGGGCCTGAGACCCGCCGGTCTAGGATGGATGCAGGTTCCGGCGCCGACGACGTCGACCGCCGACCCCCCACACACCCCGAACGAGCGAGGATCGACGTGACCACCGAGAACTCCCAGAACGTCATCGGCACCGCCAAGGTCAAGCGCGGCATGGCGGAGATGCTCAAGGGCGGGGTCATCATGGACGTCGTCACGGCGGACCAGGCGAAGATCGCCGAGGACGCCGGCGCCGTCGCCGTCATGGCGCTCGAGCGCGTGCCCGCCGACATCCGCGCGCAGGGTGGCGTCGCCCGGATGAGCGACCCCGACCTGATCGACGGGATCATCGAGGCGGTCTCCATCCCGGTGATGGCCAAGGCCCGCATCGGTCACTTCGTGGAGGCCCAGGTCCTGCAGGCCCTCGGCGTCGACTACATCGACGAGTCGGAGGTCCTCACCCCGGCCGACTACGCGCACCACATCGACAAGTGGGCCTTCACCGTCCCGTTCGTGTGCGGCGCGACGAACCTCGGTGAGGCGCTCCGCCGGATCACCGAGGGCGCGGCGATGATCCGCTCGAAGGGTGAGGCCGGCACGGGCGACGTCTCCAACGCCACCACGCACATGCGCACCCTGCGCGACCAGATCCGCCGGCTGACGTCGTTGCCCGAGGACGAGCTCTTCGTCGCCGCCAAGGAGCTCCAGGCGCCGTACGACCTGGTGGTCGAGGTCGCCAGGGCCGGCAAGCTGCCCGTCGTGCTTTTCACAGCCGGCGGCATCGCCACCCCGGCGGACGCCGCGATGATGATGCAGCTCGGCGCCGAGGGCGTCTTCGTCGGGTCGGGCATCTTCAAGTCGGGCAACCCGGCTGAGCGCGCGGCCGCGATCGTCAAGGCGACCACGTTCTTCGACGACCCCGACGTCATCGCGAAGGTCTCGCGCGGTCTGGGCGAGGCCATGGTCGGCATCAACGTCGAGGACGTCCCGGAGCCTCACCGTCTCGCCGAGCGCGGCTGGTGACGAACGCCGCTCGCGGGTGACGGGAGACCCGTCCCAGGAGGTGCCCGGCGCGCCGCCGACCCAGCTGGGCCCCGACTGGGTGCCCGGGCCCGACGGCGTGCCGTTCCGGCGCGGCGCGCGCGTGCTGCTGGTCGACGAGCATGACCGCCTGCTGATGGTGTGCGGGCACGACCTCGACAAGCCCGAGCGCCGCTGGTGGTTCACCGTCGGCGGCGGCGTCGACGCGGGGGAGACCGCGCGCGCCGCCGCCCTGCGCGAGGTGCTCGAGGAGACGGGTCTGCGTCTGGACCCGTCCCGCATCGTCGGACCCGTCGCCCGTCGCCGGGGCCAGTTCGCCTTCCTCATGCAGACGGTGCGCCAGGACGAGGAGTTCTTCTTCGCCCGGGTCCACGAGGCGGGGGACCTGTCGACGGCCGGATGGACCGACATCGAGCGCGCGTTCATGGACGACCTGCGCTGGTGGGACCTGGACGAGCTCGAGGCCGTCGCCGAGGAGGTGTTCCCGGTCGACCTCGTGCCGCTGGTCCGCCACCTGCTCCAGGGCTGGGACGGTGTGGTGCGCACGCTCGTGGAGGAGCACGCCTGACGGGTGGTGCAACCGGGCAGGGCACACGCCAGGAGGGGCGCCGGCTGCTGCAGCCGGCGCCCCTCCTCGTCAGCGCGTGCTCAGTTCACGTACCAGCCCTGCACGTCGGCGATGAGCTGGGTGGTGCCCTTGTCGTTGTAGAACGTCACCTTGTTGCCGGTCCCTAGCTTGACCATGACCATGTTCGCGACGTGGCGGCCCGGGTAGGCGTTGAGGTTGGACGAGGCCTTGCAGTCGACGACGGCCGTCCCCGCCGGGCAGGCGGACACGTAGGTCAGGGCTGTCTGGTTCGCCGACGTGACGTTGAGAGCCACCGCTGACGCACCCGCCGGTGCGCCTGCCAGGGTCAACGTGTAGGTCTGACCTGCTCCGACGGTCTGGAATGCCATGACCCGGGTCGGGGTGACCGGCAGGTAGCTCGCCGCCGTGCTGATCCCGTCGACGTACCAGCCCTGCACGTCAGCCATGAGCTGCACGAGTCCCTGGTCGTTGTAGAACGACACCGTCCCGTTGGTCCCGATCTTCAGGATGACCATGTTCGGCGTGTTCGTGCCGGCGTAGGGGTTGATGTTCGACGACGACTTGCACGACGTGATCGGTGTGCCGCCGGGGCACGCGGAGACGTAGGTGTTCGTCGTCGGGTTCGCGGCCGTGAGGTTGATCGCCACCGCGGACGCGCCGGCCGGGATGTTCGGCAGGGTCATGGTGTACATCTGGCCCGCCGCGACGGGCTGGAAGGTCATCACGCGGGTCGGCGTGACGGGGTAGTAGGTGGCTCCGGTGGGGGCCCCCTCGACGAACCAGCCGAGCAGGTCGGCGATCATCTGGACGCTGCCCGCGTTGTTGTAGAACTTCACGGCGCTGTCCGGGCCGAGCTTGACGATGACCATGTTCGGCGTGCTGCGGTACTGGAACGGGTTGATGTTCGACGCGGCGCTGCACACGTCCGTCGCCGTCCCGCCAGGGCAGACCGAGACGTAGGTGTTCAGGGTCGGGTTCGCCGCCGTCACGT
>DASXVR010000114.1:0-3111 GCA_036504175.1 Actinotalea sp.
GTCGTCGTCGGCCAGATCTGCAGGCGAGAGGTCCCATCACTGCGAAGCCCATCCGTGACACGATGGGCGGCGAAAACACCCCACGGATCAGCAGGAGTCTTCATGGCTATCGCCACCCCCGAGGTCTACGCCGAGATGATCGACCGGGCACGGGCCGGATCGTTCGCCTACCCCGCCGTCAACATCACCTCTTCGCAGTCGGTCACGGCTGCTCTGCAGGGCTTCGCCGAGGCGGAGTCCGACGGCATCATCCAGGTCTCCGTCGGTGGCGCCGAGTACGCGTCGGGCTCGACCATCAAGGACCGCGTCGCCGGCTCGCTGGCGCTGGCCGCCTACGCCGCCGAGGTCGCCAAGAGCTACCCGATCACGGTCGCGCTGCACACCGACCACTGCGCCAAGCAGAACCTCGACTCCTGGGTCCGCCCGCTGCTCGCCCTCGAGGCCGAGCAGGTCAAGGCCGGCAAGCTCCCCACCTTCCAGTCGCACATGTGGGACGGCTCGTCCGTGCCGCTCGACGAGAACCTGATCATCGCCGAGGAGCTCCTCGAGCTCTCCGTCGCGGCCCGCACGATCCTCGAGATCGAGGTGGGTGTCGTCGGTGGTGAGGAGGACGGCCACACGGCCGAGATCAACGAGAAGCTCTACACGACCGTCGAGGACGGCCTGGCCACGGTCAAGGCCCTCGGCACCGGCGAGAAGGGCCGCTACCTGACGGCCCTCACGTTCGGCAACGTGCACGGCGTCTACAAGCCGGGTGCGGTCAAGCTGCGTCCGTCGATCCTCGCGGACATCCAGAAGGCCGTCGGCGAGGTCGTCGGCAAGAACAACCCGTTCGACCTGGTCTTCCACGGTGGCTCGGGCTCGACCGAGGCCGAGATCGCCGAGGCTGTGGACAACGGCGTCATCAAGATGAACATCGACACGGACACCCAGTACGCGTTCACGCGTCCGGTCGTCGGCCACATGTTCAAGAACTACGACGGCGTCCTGAAGGTCGACGGCGAGGTCGGCAACAAGAAGGCGTACGACCCGCGCGCCTGGGGCAAGCTCGCCGAGGCCGGCATGGCCGCTCGCATCGTCGAGGCCTGCCAGCAGCTGCGTTCCGCCGGGCACAAGCTCTGAGCTGACCCGCGACTGAGCAGCTGCTCAGCCACCGCACAGCAGCGCCGCCGTCACACCCCTCGGGGAGTGGCGGCGGCGTCGTGCGTCGTGAGTCTTCGGGAGGCAGTGCCCTCAGGAGGCAGTGCCCTCAGGAGGCAGTGCCCTCAGGAGGGGACGCCTCGGACCTGCGGCTCAGGCGATGCCGTCGGGCGTCTGCGCGGCGGGGGTGCGAGTACGTCCGCCAGGACCGATCGTGGGTACGTGAGGCGCGACCTCGGGTGCGGGCTCGTCGAGGACGTCGAGCAGCTCGCCGATCCGGGTGACCTCGAGCAGGAAGCGCACCGTCTCGGGAGCGCGGATCACGGTCACGCGCTCCGCGCTGCGGGTCGCGATACGGGCCAGGAAGGCGATGCCGGAGGAGTCCATGAAGGTGACGTGCTGGGCGTCTACCTCGATCGGCAGACCCGTCGACTCGGCGTCGGCCGTGGCCTCGCGCAGGTCGGCGGCCAGGTCGGCGTCGACCTCGCCGGACAGCACGATGCGGCACCTGTCCGTCTTCACGATGACGTGGACCGAGGCGGGCTCTCCCCGGCCGTCGGCACCGTTCGCGATGACGGGAGTCTCGCCCGTGTCGAGCACGCCGCCGGTGTCCGCGTCGCCGGTCGGCTCCACGGGCCCGTCGGGCGTCCGGCTGTTACCGTCTCGCACGTCGCTCCCTTCACCACCGCGGGCGCATCGGCCCGTGAGTGGGGCGACCCCCCGCGGGCCTCTGCGGGGAACGCTAGACGATCGGAGGTGGTGATGGTGAACCCAGCCTCCGCCCAACCCTCCGACGCAGCCCTCGCCGTCTACCGCGACCGCGCCCTGCGGGCCACCGACGTCTCGTTCGTCATCACCGACGGCACGGACCCGCGCGGCCCGATCGTCTGGGTCAACGAGGCGTTCACGCGCACCACGGGGTACCGCCTCGAGGAGGTCGTCGGCCGGAGCCCCAACGTGCTCCAGGGACCCGGCACGGATCGCGCGGAGGTGGCGCGGATGACCCAGGCCGTGAGCGAGTGCCGGCCGGTGACCGTGACGGTGCTCAACTACCGCCGCGACGGCTCGCCCTTCTGGAACCAGGTGTCGCTCTCACCGGTCCCCGACGACGACGGTGTCGTGACGCACTGGGTGGGCATCCAGGTCGACGTCACGGAGCAGGTGGAGCACGCGGCGCAGCAGGCCCTGTCGATCCAGGCCGAGCGCCGGGCCCGGAGCGGGCTCGCGCTGGTCTCGCGGGTGTCGGACATCCTGGCCGACCTCGACGACCCGTACGTCCTGCGCGAGATCGCCACCCTGCTGCGCCCGGAGGTGGTCAGCTTCGCCGAGTTCTTCCTCGCCGACGGCGCTCTGCAGCCGACGAGCGGGATCGACGCGGGTGCCGGGCCTGTGGTGCGTCGCGCGCGTCGGCCGGAGGCCCTCCGTTCCTCGGTCGACCGCCCGCTGACCGACCCGGTGCAGGAGCTCCTGGACACCCGCCGCGAGACGCCTCTCGAGCTGTCCCTCCTCGTGCCGCCCGACGAGCACTACGGCCCGACGACGACATGGCTGGTCCAGCACCTGCGTGCGGCGGGACGGACGGGCGGCGCCGATGCCGTGGTCGTCGACCCGATCCGCGGCAGGCGCAACAACGTCGGCGTGCTGGTGAGCGTGCCGCGCTCGGGCACCGGCCTGGCCGGGATGGACGACAACGACCGGACAGTGGTGAGCCTCGTCGCGCGACGTGTCGGCATGGCCGTCGAGAACGTGCGCCTCTACGCGCGCGAGCACCGCCTGGCCGAGACCCTGCAGCGGGCCATGCTCCCTGAGCAGGCCGAGGTGCGCGGGCTCGACGTGTGGACCTACTACGCCCCGAGCTCGGGCCATGCCCAGGTGGGCGGGGACTGGTACGACGTCGTCCAGGTCGCCCCCGAGCTGGTCACCGTGGTGATCGGCGACGTGGTGGGGCACGACGTGGAGGCGGCGGCGGCG